>JBPYEZ010000154.1:0-28076 GCA_051984395.1 Acidimicrobiales bacterium
CGACGGCGTGCGTGTCGGCGGCGCCGTCGGCGCCCTGCTCGGCCCTGGTGTCGAGCTGGCTTCGGTCGTCTCCCAGGGCTGCCGTCCGGTCGGACACCCCCTGGCCGTGACCCGTGCCGAGGGCAACGTCGTCTACGAGCTCGGCGGGCAACCGGCGCTGGAGCGCCTGGTCGATCTCGCCCGGCGTCAGCTGGCAGAGCAGGACGTCGCCCTCATCAATGCCGGCGGGCTCCACCTCGGCCGCGTGATCGACGAGCACAAGGCCGAGTTCGGCCGGGGTGACTTCCTGGTTCGCAACGTGATCGGCGCCGATCGGGCCGCCGGTGCCATCGCCGTGAACGACGTCGTCGAGCTGGGGACGACGGTCCAGTTCCACCTCCGGGACGCCGCCGCCGCCGACGAGGATCTCCGCAGCCTGCTCAAGGGGCGCCACGCCGACGCCGCTCTGATGTTCACCTGCAACGGTCGCGGCACCCGCCTGTTCGGCAGCCCTCATCACGACGCTCACGCGCTGGCCGACACCGTCGGTGAGGTCCCCATGGCCGGCTTCTTCGCCGCCGGCGAGCTCGGGCCCGTCGGGGGACGCAATTTCCTCCACGGCTTCACCGCCTCGATCGTTCTCCTCCAGGAGGTGGACGGACGGCGTGAGCAGGAGCCCGCTGGGTAGGGTTGAAGGGTGGCCGGCGGGGGCCACGGATCGAAGCTGGTTCCGGCTCGCCGGGATCGAAAAGCGGCGCGTCAGGGTCGACTGACGGCCGGCCGAAGGAGTTTCCAGCCGGCCCCGGAGCCGGCCGAAGGGCAGACAGTCGGCCCGGGCGGCCGGCCCAGGGGCAGAGAGGACGACCGATGACCAAGCTGCACGAGCTGTTCGACCAGCAGGCTCAGAGCCCCTGGATCGACAACCTCAAGCGATCCTTCCTCACCGGCGGCCGGCTCGCCGAGCTGGTCGATCTGGGTGTGCGAGGAGTCACGTCCAACCCGACCATCTTTGCCAAGGCCATCGAGGGCGGTGACGACTACGACGACCAGTTCCGCTCCTTGACGGCCCAGAAGTCCATCGAGGATGCCTACTGGGAGCTGGTGATCGACGACATCATCAAGGCGCTGGGCGTGTTGCGACCGCTGTACGACTCGAGCGGCGGCACCGACGGTTTCGTGTCCCTGGAGGTGGCTCCCGCGCTCGCCCACGACACAGACGCCAGCATCGACGCAGCCCGAGCGCTGCACGGACGGATCGAGGCCCCCAACCTGTTCGTGAAGATCCCGGCGACGGCCGAGGGGGTGCCGGCGATCCGGCAGATGATCAGCGAGGGCCGGAACATCAACGTCACGCTCATCTTCAGCCTCGAACGGTACGGCGAGGTGATCGAGGCGTACCTGTCCGGGCTCGAGGAGCTGGCCACCAGGCCGGGCGCGGACCTGTCGCGGGTGGCCAGCGTGGCGTCGTTCTTCGTGAGCCGGGTCGACACCGAGGTCGACCGCCGCCTCGAGGCCCTCGCCGACCAGGCGACCGGCGCTCGAGCCGAGTCCGCCCTCGCGCTGCGGGGGAAGGCGGCCGTGGCCCAGGCCAAGCTTGCCTACCAGCTCTTCCAGGAACGGTTCGCGGGCGCCCGTTGGGAGGCCCTGGTGGCCAAGGGCGCGCACGTCCAGCGCCCGCTGTGGGCGTCCACGTCCACCAAGAACCCGCAGTACGCGGATCTCGCCTACGTCAACAGTCTCATCGGGCCGGACACCGTGAACACGATGCCTGACGCGACGCTGGACGACTTCCTCGATCACGGCGTCGTGGATCGCACCGTCGACAAGACCGCCAGCCAGGCCAAGAAGGTCCTCGAGGACCTCGGGGCACTCGGCGTCGACATGCGGGACGTCTCCCAGCGACTCGAGGACGAGGGCGTCGCCGCCTTCGCCAAGTCCTTCGACGAGCTCCTGCAGCGACTGAGCGACAAGGCGAACGCTTTGAGCGGCGACCGGTAGGTGGCCCCCGTGGCGGCGAGGAAGGGATCGACCGGATGAGCACCGAGGCGGACGCGCCCGACGCCGACGCCGCGAGCCGGTTGGCGGAGGGCCTGGAAGGGGCTCGCCGGGCCCCCCCGGTCGCCCTGGTCATCTTCGGTGCCTCAGGCGACCTGACGTCCCGCAAGATCCTCCCTGCCCTGGCCCGCCTGAGCCGGCGTCGGGCCCTGGGCTCGACCTTTGCCGTGGTCGGTGTCGCGCGCTCGGACCTGAGCGACGATGACTTCCGTGACCTGGCCCTGCAAGCGGTGCCCGACGGTGGACCCGAGTGGAAGGCCACTGTGGCCCGGTTCCGCTACGTGTCGGGCGACTACGCCCACCCGGAGACCTTCGCCAAGCTGAAGGAGGTGCTGGCCGACCTGGACGAGAGCGTCGGCACCGGCCAGAACCGCATCTACTACCTGGCCACCATCCCCGCGGTGTTCAGCGAGGTGGCCGGCGCACTGGGTGAGAACGGGCTGAGCCAGCCAGCTCGGCCAGAGTCCTTCGTGCGCCTCGTGGTGGAGAAGCCCTACGGGCGGGATCTGGCCTCGGCCACGACGCTCGACGAGGCCATCCACCAGTCCTTCGACGAGGACCAGGTGTACCGCATCGACCACTACATGGGTAAGGAGACCGTCCAGAACGTCCTGGCCCTGCGCTTTGCCAACGCCATCTACGAGCCGATATGGAACCGGCGGTACGTGGACCACCTCCAGATCACCGTGGCCGAGAGCCTCGGCGTCGGCCACCGCGGCGGCTTCTACGAGACCGCCGGAGCTCTGCGCGACATCGTGCAGAACCACGTCATGCAGGTCCTGGCCCTCACCCTCATGGAGCCACCGGCGCGGATCGACGGTCAGGGCATCAGGGACGAGAAGGTGAAGGCGCTGCGCGCCGTCGAGATCCCGACTCCGGAGATGATCGGCACCGACGTGGTGAGGGCGCAGTACGAGGCGGGCTGGGTCGAAGGCGAGCAGGTCGTCGGCTACCGCCAGGAGGAGGGGGTCGATTCGGCCAGCACCACGGAGACCTACGTGGCGATGCGCCTCAACGTCGACAACTGGCGGTGGGCGGGGGTGCCGGTCTACGTCCGCACCGGCAAGCGGTTGCCCAAGCGGGTCACCGAGGTGGCCATGCAGTTCCACCGGGTTCCTCACCTGTCGTTCGAGGGCCGCCTGTCCGAGGGCCTCGAGCCCAATGCCCTGGTCATGCGCATCCAGCCCGACGAGGGGATCACGCTGCGGTTCGGCGCCATGGTGCCTGGGCAGACATTTCGGGTACGCACGGTCTCCATGGACTTCTCGTATGGTGCCGCCTTCATGGAGGAGACGCCGGAGGCGTACGAGCGCCTCCTTCTCGACGCCATGGTGGGCGATCCCACGCTCTTCATCCGCGCGGACGAGGTCAACCAGGCCTGGCAGATCGTCGATCCCGTGTTGGAGTCCTGGGCCCGCGGCCAGCCTCCGGTCTCTGGCTACGAGGCGGGATCGTGGGGGCCGAAGGAGGCCGACCTGCTGCTCGAGCGCGACGGACGACGGTGGCGGACTCCGTAGCACCATCGCCACCCGGCGCCGTGCCCCATCCCGAGCAGCCGACGCCGATGGCGTCCTGGTCTGGTCGGGGCATCAGCATCGGTCAGGTCGACGACGCCCTGCTGGACCTTCGGCGGGGTGAGGAGCGCGCCGCCACCCGCATCAGCACGATCAATCTCGTCGTGGTCGCCGAGGACGAGGCCGACGCGCAGCGAGCCCGCGCTGCCATGCGCCGGCTCGGTGGGCGCAACCCGGGGCGCACCGTCATCCTGATCCCGGACCCTGATGGTGCACCCAACGTCGACGCCGACGTTCGCTTGTACCACGCCACGGTCGACGCCCGCTCTGTCTGGTGGGAGGAGATCCAGGTGATGGTGGCCGGACCGGTGTGCGCCCACCTCGACTCGCTGGTCGAGCCGTTGACGCTCGGAGATCTGCCCGTCACCGTCTGGTACGCCTCCTCGATCCCCGACCCCGCCGAGCCGCTGGTCGGTGCGGCCGACATGGTGGTCGTGGAGTCCCCGCCGGAGCCGCCGGGGAGCCGCAGCTCGTACGACGAGCCCATGCACGCCGTCTTGACGGGGCTGCTCGATCTGGCCCAACGCCGTCCCCTGTCCGACCTGACCTGGATCCGACTGACGCCGTGGCGCCGGCTGCTGGCCACGCTGTTCGGCACCCACGACCTCCGGCCGTACGCGGCCGCCGTCGACGGGGCCGAGTGCGCCGGCCGACCCGGCTCGACCATGCTGTTGGCCGGCTGGCTTCACGATCGCCTCGACCTTCCGGCCTCGTCGGTCGTGCGCCGGTCGGCCAGTGACGCGGCCATCGTGCTGACCGCCTCGGGCCGCGGGAGCGGGACGTCCGCCGCCGGCGTCGGGAGCGCGGGCCGGTTCAGCGTCGTGCGGGAGGCGGGCCCGGGAGGCCGGCCCGACGAAGGCGATGGCATTCTGTCGGCAGTGGCCGACATCGAGGGTGGGCCCCGGCATCACGACGCCGTGCGGTTGCCTGAAGACCCGCTCCCCGCCGGATTGGCCGAGGCGCTGACCGATCGCGGCCACGATCGGATCTACGAACGGGCCCTCGGCGCGGCGCTGGACACCTACCGATGAACGGTGAGCTGGTGGTGGTGGACGACGTCCCGGGAGCGTTCGCCGAGCGTGTGATCGAGGCGTTCGCGAACCGGCCCGGCGAGTCCTTCGCCCTCTCCCTCTCCGGCGGGGACACGGCCCGGAAGTGCTACGAGCGGCTGTCCGTGGACGGCGCCCAGCGCATCGACTGGTGGGCCGTCGACGTCTACTGGGGTGACGAACGCTGCGTGCCGCCCGACAGCCCGGAGTCGAACCAGCGCCTCGTGCGGGAGGCGCTCCTCGAGCGGGTCGGAGCGGCCAACGCCGTGTACCCCATGCGCTGCGAGGAGGGCCCCGACCCCTACCAGCTGCGGGTGGGCGAGGTGGGGCGGTTCGACGTGACCCATCTGGGATTGGGGCCCGATGGCCACACCGCCTCGCTGTTCCCCGGCTCCCCCGCCCTCGACGCCGATCCCGGGCGCCTCGTCAGCCTCAACACCGATCCGAACGAGCGCCACCCCCATCCCCGGATGACCCTGACCCTCTCGGGCATCGCCCGCTCGCGGCTCGTGCTGTTCACGGTGGCCGGCGAGTCCAAGCGGGAGGCGCTCCAGGCGGTGGTCGACGGCGCCGACCTGCCGGCGGCGCGCGTCAGCGCCGAGCGGGTCGTCTGGCTCGTGGACCGGGAGGCCGCGCCCCGCCTCTAAGGTGACGCCCATGCGAACCGACCTGGTGGCCGCGCCGCTCGAGGAGGTGCTGGCCGCCGCTGGCCGGCGACGCGACGATGCGCACGGCCGCCGGGCGACCTTCTCCCCCAAGGTGTTCGTGCCCCTCACGAGACTGTGCCGCGATCGCTGCGGCTACTGCACGTTCGCCACGGCGCCTGCCCGCGTCAGCGCCGCCTACCTGTCGCCGGCAGAGGTCCTCGGGATCGCTCGGGCCGGGGCGGCGGCCGGCTGTCACGAGGCGCTGTTCACCCTCGGCGAGCGGCCCGAGGACCGGTACCCGGCCGCTCGGGAATGGCTGGAAGCACAGGGGCACGCCTCGACGCTCGAGTACCTCGAATCGGTCGCCGCGCTCGTGAGGGACGAGACCGGCCTGCTCCCCCACGCCAACGCATGCGCCCTCTACCCCGACGAGCTGGCTCGCCTGCGCCCCGTAGCCGCCAGCCAGGGCATGATGATCGAGACCCTCGCCGAGCTCGACTGCCACCGGGGAAGCCCGGACAAGACACCGGAACGACGCTTGGCCACCCTCGAGGCCGCCGGTGAGCTGCGCATCCCCTTCACGACCGGCATCCTCGTCGGCATCGGCGAGAGCCGGTCCGACCGGCTGGCCGCCCTCGAGGCGATCGCCGCCTCCCATGCCCGTCACGGCCACGTGCAGGAGGTGATCGTCCAGAACTTCCTCCCCAAGGCGGGGACGGCCATGCACGCACATCGGCCGTGCCCGCCCGAGGAGTACCTGTGGTCGGTCGCCGCGGCCAGGCTCGTGCTCCCGCCGGACATTCACCTGCAGGCGCCCCCCAACCTCTCGGACGACTTCGGTGCGCTGCTGGACGCGGGCATCGACGACTGGGGCGGGGTCTCCCCCGTCACCGCCGACCACGTCAACCCCGAGCGTCCGTGGCCGGCCGTCGAGGCGCTGCGGCGCGCCACGGAGTCACGGGGGTTCGACCTGGCGGCCCGGCTGACGATCTATCCCGAGTACGCCCTCGCTCCCGACCGCTGGCTCGATGCCGCCATGCGCTTTCCCGTCCTCGACCGCTCCGACGCCGAGGGACTGGGACGGGAGGACGGCTGGTCGTCGGGCGGCGAGGCGAGCCCCCCGATGCTGCTGCGCCTCGCCCCGGACGGTGCGGCCCGGACAGACCCCGGCGCCGCCGCTTCCGGTGCCGGCGCTTCCACCTCGGCCGGTGCCACGGGCGCGTTGTCCGAAGTGCTGACCGGAGTGTCGCTGGGACAGGAGGTCGGCGTCGAGGAGCTCACCGAGCTCTTCGCGGCCCGCGGGTCGGGACTGGTCGCGGTGGCCGAGGTCGCCGACGACCTCCGCAGGCGGGCGGTCGGTGACACGGTCACCTGGGTGGCCAACCGCAACATCAACTACACCAACGTCTGCACGTTCAAGTGTCGGTTCTGCGCCTTCTCCAAGGGCCCGCTCTCGCTCAATCTCCGAGGCAGCCCCTACCTGCTCGAGCTGGACGAGATCTCGCATCGGGTGGCCGAGGCCGAGGCCCTCGGGGCCACCGAGGTCTGCCTCCAGGGGGGCATCCATCCGAGCTTCGACGGTGACTACTACCTGGAGGTGATCAAGGCGGTGCGTGCCGCCTCCGAGCGGATACACATCCACGGGTTCACCGCCCTGGAGGTGACCGAAGGCGCGCGGCGGCTGGGCGAACCTCTCGCCGACTACCTGCGGCGACTGATGGACGCGGGTCTGAAGACGCTGCCGGGCACCGCCGCCGAGATCCTCGATGACGAGGTACGGGCCGTGCTGTGCCCGGACAAGGTCGACACTGAGGAGTGGCTCGAGGCCCATCGCGTGGCGCACTCGGTCGGGCTCCGCTCGAACATCACGATCATGTTCGGCTCGGTCGAGTCACCGGTGCACTGGGCCCGCCACATCGTGCGCACCAGGCGGCTGCAGAAGGAGACGGGCGGCTTCACCGAGTTCGTCCCGCTGCCCTTCGTGCACATGGCCGCGCCGATCTATCTCCAGCACCGGGCGAGGCCGGGTCCGACCTTCCGCGAGGCGCTGCTCATGCACGCGGTTGCGCGCATCGCCTACCACCCGTGGCTGTCGAACATCCAGGTGAGCTGGGTCAAGATGGGCGCGGCCGGGGTGCGCCAGGCCCTCAGGGCGGGCGCCAACGACCTCGGTGGGACGCTCATGGACGAGAACATCTCCCGGGCCGCGGGCGCCAGTCACGGCCAGGCCATGGACGAGGAGGGCTTCCGGACGATCGTCGAACCAATCGGGCGCCGGCTCGAGCAGCGAACCACGTTGTACGAGCGGGTGCCGGCGCCAGCCTGAGCGGGCCCCGGGTGGCCGAGCGCACCAGGCGTCGTCGAACGGGCCGACCGGAGATCGATCGCAGCATCGAGGAGCTGCTCGACGCGGCCGGGGCCCAGTCGAACCGCGATCAGCTGTTCGAGATACTGGCGACGACGATCCGCATGGCGAGCAACGGGGCCGACCGCCTCGACCTCAAGATCACCAACGCGGCAGTGAAGGAGATGGCCGAGGCCTTCGCTGTCTTCGCGCCGTACCGCTCCATCCCGAAGCTCACCATGTTCGGCTCGGCCCGGACGCGGCCCGACGATCCGCTGTACGCCCAGGCGAGGGAGCTGGCGGCCAACCTCGCCCGAGCCGGGTGGATGCTGGTCACCGGCGCCGGGCCGGGGATCATGGCTGCCGGTCTGGAGGGCGCCGGTCCGGACAAGGCCTTCGGCATCAACATCCGGCTCCCGTTCGAGGACGCGCCCAACGCCTTCATCTCCGGCGATCCCAAGCTCGTCGAGATGAAGTACTTCTTCACCCGCAAGCTGATGCTCCTCAAGGAGTCGGACGGCTACGCGGTCCTGCCGGGTGGGTTCGGCACCATGGACGAGGCCTTCGAGCTGCTCACACTGCTCCAGACCGGGAAGGCAGAGCCGTCGCCGCTGGTGTTCGTGGACGTGCCCGGTGGGACCTACTGGCGAGCGTGGGAGCGGTTGGTGCGCGACGAGCTCGGTGCTCGGGGCCTCATCTCGCCCGACGACAGGGCCCTCTACCGGATCACCGACGACGTCGGCTGCGCCGCGGAGGAGGTGCTCGGCTTCTACCGCCGGTACCACTCACGACGAGTGGTGGGCGATCTGACGGTGATACGGCTGCGGGTCGCGCCATCGGATGACGAGCTGGCCGCGCTCAATCGCGAGTTTGGCGACATCTGCGCCAGCGGCGACATCCATCGCACCGAGGCCCTGTCCCAGGAGCGAGCCGGTCGCGACCACGTCGAGCTTCCCCGGATCGCGCTCCAGTTCGACCGGGTGCACTACGGCCGGTTCCGCCAGCTCATCGACGCCCTGAACCGCGACTGAGCGGCTCGCCTCGGTCAGGCGGTCCGACCGGCCGCGCCTTCAGTCATGTTGGTCGTCGCTGCCCAGGATCGAGGCGGCGCGCTCCACCGAGCGACGAGCCTGGGTCAGGCGCCGCTCTCCGGCCGGCCGGCCCCGCTCGCCGGCCTCGATGGCCTCCCGGAGAGCCTCCATGGCCAGGTCGGCCAGCTCCTCGGCGATGGCTTCGAGGCGACCGCGGATCTCGTCGAGGTCAGCCGCCATGGAGCGACCAGGCGACGATGTCGACCGGATGGCGGACGTCGAGGCCCGCCCCGCCCAGGTGGGCGATGCAGCCGGGGTTGGCGCTGGCGACGATGCGGGCGCCGGTGGCGGCGACGGCGGCCACCTTCCGGGCCCGGATCTCGCCGGCCATCCCGGGATGCACGGCGGCGTAGGCGCCGCCGGCGCCGCAGCACAGGCCGTCGTCGCCGAGCTCCACCAGGTTCGCGTACGGAGCCAACACGGTGCGGACGTGGTGATGAGCTCGTTGGACGTGGCGCAGGTGGCACGGGTCCTGGACCGCGACCGGCTCCTCGAGGCGGCGAACGGCCGGCGGCAGGCGGTCCGCCCGCGCTGCCAGCCACTCGTGCACGTCCTGCACCCGGCCCGAGAAGCGTCGAGCGGCGCTGGTCCCGAGAAGCTCGCCGTAGTCCTTCATCGCCGCGCCGCAGCCCGCCGAGTCGACCACCACCGGCGCGCCACCCGGCATCGATGCCATGACCCGGCGGGCGAGGACCTGAGCTTGCTCGCGGAGCCCGGCGTGCACGTGCAGGGCGCCGCAGCAGTCACCACCGGACCCGGGCAGGGCCACCCCCGCGCCCGTCGCCTGCATCACCTGCAGAGCGGCAGCATGCGTCGGCCGCATCCACGCATCCATGACACAGCCGGTGAACAGCCAGGCGTCCGACCCGCTCGACCGGAGCCGCGGCCGTCGGACCGCCAGGCGCGGCAGGCCCAGGCGGGCGGGCAGGAGGCCAAGCCGCTGGACGACGGCGGCGGCGGACGATGCTGCCAGCACAAGACGGTGGTGGCCGAGGGCTCCGTAGGCGACCCGCCTCCACCGCGGCTGGTAGCCGGTCGTCTGGACCAGGGTCACCCGGGCGCCTTCCATCAGTCGCCCGAAGGGAACCGACGAGGGGCAGGCCACCTCGCACCCCCGGCACTGGACACAGAGGTCCATGAACTCGGTGAACTCCGGTCCCGGCTGCTCGTCGGTGGCGTGGGTGGCCCGCATGGCGGCGATCCGTCCCCGTGGCGAGGCCGACTCCTCGCCCGTGACGCGGTAGGTCGGGCAGTGCGGGAGGCACAGACCGCACGAGACACAGGCGGACAGGTCATCGTCGTCGATGGCGAGCTTCACGTCACCGTCCGTCCGGGGTTGAGCCGCCTGGACGGATCGAAGTTGTCCTTGATGCGACGATGGATGGCCGCCGTCGCCGGGTTGACGGGTCGCACCGGGGGTGCGGGCGTCGGCGTCGAGGCGTGCACGACGCCGACGCCGACCTCGGCCACGAAGGTGCCGGGGTCGAGCAGCGCGACCGCCTCCTGGATGGCCGAGGGGACGACGGACCACCGGGCTTGACGCGGGAGGGGCGGGGGTCCTCCGACCGGCTCGAAGGCGGATCCGAGCGCCTTGGTCTGGGCCTCCACATCGGCGCCGTGGCCCTCGAGGAGGACCCAGGTGGCGGTGCCGTTCCACAGGATCGATGACGGACGTAGCAGGACGCGGCGAAGGCGATCAGGGCCGTCGACCTCGCCGCGGAGCCACACCGAGACCGGAGGACTCGGTCGGACCCGCAGGACGACCTCGGCCAGCAGCCCGAGGGTGCCCAGTGATCCGACCAGGAGGCGGCAGAGGTCGAACCCGCTCACGTTCTTGACCACCGGCCCGCCCGCCCGGATCAGCTGACCCTCGGCGGAGACGAAGCGGGCCTCGAGCACGGTGTCGCGGACGGGCCCCCAACCGAGGCGGCGTGGTCCGCTGTGTCCCACGGCCAGCACACCCCCCACCGTCGCCCGCTCGGGGTCGACAGGATCGAGCGCGACCATCTGGCCACGCTCGGCAAGAGCGGCGTCGAGCTCGGCCACGGGCGTCCCGCAGCGGACACGCACGATCATCTCCGCCGGCTCGTGGGCCACGACCCCGCCCGGGGCCCGCACCTCACGCGCCGACGGGTCCGGAGCCCCACCGACCCCCCACTGGGTGCGACCGCCGACGGCCACGACCGGACCGGTGGTACCGACCTCGGCGGCGAAGTCCTGGAGCGGCTCGTCGGTCGTGACCAGGGACCGCACGGGCCGCGTCATATCCAGGCTCCCGCAGGCACCGACTGGAGGTCGCCACAGCGGGATCCCGAAGGAAGCACCTTGTGCGGGTTGCACGCCTGGTCGGGGTCGAAGGCCAGCCGCAGCCGACGCTGGGCGTCGAGATCGACGTCGGAGAAGATGAGGCCCATGTGGTCCCGCTTCTCGAGACCGATGCCGTGCTCGCCCGAGAGCACCCCACCGACGGCGACACAGACGCTGATCATCTCGTTGCCGGCGGCGAGGACGCGCTCCATGATGCCCGGTTCTCTCCGGTCGAACAGCAGCAGCGGATGCAGGTTGCCGTCACCGGCGTGGAAGACGTTCACGACCAGTAGCTGCTGGCGCTCGGCGATCTCGTAGACCTTCGACAGGACCTCCACCAGGCGGGTGCGCGGGACCACGGTGTCGTGGAGGTAGTAGTCAGGGGCGATGCGGGCGATGGCACCGAAGGCCGACTTCCGACCCTTCCACAGCAGGGCCCGCTCGGCCTCGTCCGCCGCGACCCTCACGTCCCTGGCGCCGTTGGCCCGGGCCACGTCGGCGACGACCTGGGCCGCGGCCTCGACTCCCGCGGCGAGCCCGTCGACTTCCACCAACAGGACCGCGGCGGCGTCACGGGGGAACCCGGCGTGGACGTAGTCCTCCACCGCGGCGGTGATGCGGGCATCCATCATCTCCAGGGCGGCGGGCACGAGCCCGGCGGCGATGATGCCGGTGACGGTCGCCGCCGCTGTCTCGATCGAGGCGAAATCCACCAGGACGGTGCGGACCGCCGGGGGGTCGGGTGAGAGGCGCACGGCGATGCGGACGGCAATGCCCATCGTGCCCTCGCTTCCGACGAAGGCGCCCCGCAGGTCGTAGCCGGGGGGCTCGGGGTCGAGGCCCCCGAGCATGGCCAGCGTCCCGTCGGGCAGCACGACCTCGACGGCCAACACGTGGGCGCTGGTCACGCCGTAGGCGAGGCAGTGCGGACCGCCGGAGTTGTTGGCGACATTCCCGCCCACCGAGCACGACTGCTGGCTGGAAGGGTCGGGAGCGAAATGCAGTCCCAGATGGGCCACATCTCGCGACAGGTCGAGGTTGAGCACACCTGGCTGCACCCACGCCACCCTGGCGTCCTCGTCGACCTCCAGGACGGCGTCCATCTTGGTGGTGACGATCACGACCGGCTCCGCGCCGTCAGCGCCGACGGGGACGGCGCCGCCGGCCAGGCCCGTTCCCGAGCCGCGCGGCACCACCGATCGTCCGTGCCGACGGGCGATCGTGACCGCCGCCTGGACCTCTTCGGTCGTGCACGGAAAGCAGACCACTCCGGGCTGGCCTTCCAGGAGCGAGGCGTCCCGTCGGTAGAGGGTCAGCTCGAGCGGACCGCTGCGGACCCTGTCAGGGGCCAGCGCCGCCGTCAGCTCGGTGACGAGGGCATCGCTCACCCCACCAGTGTGCCCGGCGGGTCAGTCAGACGCGGAACGTGCCCCGGCATCGCCGGCGACGGCGACGTCGAGGGTCCCCTCGGCGAACCTCGCCCGCAGGACCTTCTTGTCGAACTTGCCGACGCTGGTCTTGGGCACCTCGTCGACGATCGCCCACCGCTCCGGTAGCCAGAAGCGTGCGACCCGGTCAGCCAGGAACTGGCGCAGCTCGGCAGGGTCGATATCGGCGCCGTCGATCGGCACCACGCACGCCAGCGGCCGCTCCTCCCACCGGGAGTCAGGCACCCCCACCACGGCGGCCTCGTAGACCGAGGGGTGGGACATGAGCACCGTCTCCAGCTCGACCGACGAGATCCACTCCCCGCCCGACTTGACGACGTCCTTGGTGCGGTCGGTGATCTGCATGAAGCCGCGGTCGTCGAGCGTGCCGACGTCACCCGTTCGCAGCCAGCCGTCGTGAAACCGCTCCGGCGAGGGGTCGCCGTAGTACGACGCCGTGATCCACGGCCCGCGGACCTCGAACTCCCCCACCGACTTCCCGTCCCGTGGCAACTCCGTGTCGTCGGGTGCCACGACGCGCAGCTCGACGCCGGGAACCACCCGACCCGTGCGGGCCAGGTAGTCCACCTCCTCGTCCTCCCCGGCAGCCTTGGGCGGGAACGACAGCGCGCACAGCGGGCTCGTCTCGGTCATGCCCCACCCCTGGACCACGCGGACCCCGTAGCGCTCACGGTACCGCTCGATCAGCGCCCGCGGCACGGCCGACCCGCCCGCCACGACGAGACGAAGCGAGGAGAGGTCGAGCTGGTGGTCTTCTCCGTAGTGGAGCAGGTCGTTGAGGACGGTGGGGACCGCCTCGGACGTCGTGGGTCGCTCCTCGGCGATGATCCTCGCCAGCGGCTCGGCCTGGAGAAAGCGTTGGGGAAGGATGAAATCGGCTCCCACCAGCCATGCCGCATACGGCATCCCCCACGCATTGGCGTGGAACATCGGCACGATCACGAGGACGCGGTCGCGCTCGTGCACGGCGAGGCTGGCCGCGGAGGTGACTGCGAAGCTGTGCAGGAACGTGGATCGGTGGCTGTACACGACCCCCTTGGGATTGCCCGTGGTGCCGCTCGTGTAGCACATGGCGGCGGCGTCGCGCTCGTCGAGCTCGGGCCACTCGAACCCGGGCCTGGCCGCGCCGATCAGCTCCTCGTAGCCGAGGCATTCTCCGAGGGGGCTGGCGTCACCCTCGCCGATCACCACGATGTGCTGCACCGACTTGAGCTCGCCCACGACCCTGGCGAGGAGCGGGACCAGCGAGGCGTCGACCAGGACGACCCGGTCCTCGGCGTGGTTGACGACGTAGCTGAGCTGATCTGGGAACAGCCGAATGTTGAGGGTATGAAGGACCGCGCCCATGCTGGGCACGGCGAGATAGGCCTCGAGGTGCTCCTGATGGTTCCAGCAGAAGGTGCCGACGCGGTCGCCCCGCTCCACGCCGAGATCTCGCAGGGCGGCCGCCAGGCGCTCGGCCCGCTCGGCCACAGTGGCGAAGGTGGACCGACGGGCGCCGCCGTCCTCGTAGGTGACGACCTCGCTGCTGCCATAGGTGCGCTGACCGTGGCGAACGATGGCACTGATGGTCAGCGGTCTGTCCTGCATGGTGCTCAACATGCTGGCCCCCACCTCCAAACCGTCGGGCCGGCCTACCGGGCCGGCGAAACCTCCCGGCCGGCCTCCGCGCGCCGGCCAAACCTTCGTGCCGGCCTCCCGAGCCGGCCAAACCTTCGTGCCGGCCTCCCGGGCCGGCTGTGCGGCTCCGACGGATCGTACAGGGCACCCGCTGGTGGCACGCGCCCCCTCGGATAGCCTCGCCCGGTATGGAGGCCGAGGACGCGCGCCGTTTCATTCGTGAGCACCACCTGGCCGTGCTTGCCACCACCAGAGGCGACGGCCATCCCCAGCTGTCGCCGGTGACGGCGGCTGTCGACGGCCAGGGCCGGGTCGTCGTCAGCACCCGAGCGGGCGCCATGAAGACCGCCAACGTGCGCCGGCGTCCCTGGGCGGCGCTCTGCGTGGTGAGCGATCGGTTCTTCGGCCCCTGGGTACAGGTCGAGGGGCCCGTGGACCTGCTCGAGCTCCCCGAGGCCATGGAGGAGTTGGTCGCCTACTACCGCTCCGTCAGCGGCGAGCATCCCGATTGGGACGACTACCGCCGGGCGATGGAGAGCGACCGTCGTCTCCTCCTGCGGATCACCATCGAGCGAGCTGGTCCGGACCGGGCGGGGTAAGCCTCACCCGCGAGACCTCGCTGCTGCCGTGGGTCAGCGGTGGGTCGATCCGGGCAGGGAGCCGACGAGGGCGGCCACCCTGCCCTTGCGGCGCAGACGGGCCCGCTCCTTCTCGTCGGTACCTCCCCAGATGCCGAACTCCTGCCTGGTCTCGAGGGCGAACCGCAGGCACTCGTAGCGCACGTCGCAGGCCTCGCAGACCTGCTTGGCCCGCTCCATCCGTTCGAGGGCGACACCGGTGGTGCCGCTGGGGAAGAACAGCTCCGGAGGACACAGCCGGCAGGCAGCTCGGGCCCGCCAGCTCGTATCGGCTTGGAGATCTGCGGGGGCGGTCAGCGCTTCCTCGATCATCGCGGTCCCCGCCTCCTGGAGGTCGATCCCGTCTACCGAGGTGTTCCGCTACCCGAGCCCAGCTCCGGCGAAACGTCGAACCGCCCTGATGGCCACCCCGTCGAGCGGGGCGGGCACCCGAAAAGTTGTCTCGACGGGACGATCGGGTACATATGTTCCCAGGTTGTGGAGCCGGGCCGGTTGTCGGCGGTCGCGGGCCCGTTGGGGGCCGAGCCGAAGACCTGGGAATCGAGGACGCCCATGCATCCCGTCGAGCGGGGGATCCGCAAGGTCGACGACTTCCAGCAGCGTCGGCCGCCACTGGCGTTCGTCTTCGCCGTGGTCAAGAAGGTCGGCGACGACTCGGCCGGGTCCCTCGCCGCCCTCATCGCCTACTACGGCTTCCTGTCTCTGTTTCCCATGCTGCTGGTCCTCATCACGGTGCTGGGGATCGTGTTCGCCAACGACCCCGGCTTCCAGCACCGAGTGGTGAGCTCGACGGTGTCGCAGTTCCCGATCGTGGGGCCACAGCTGGCGGGCCCCCACGGCGTCCACTCGCTCCGGGAGGGCAGCGTGGCCGGATTGATCGTCGGCCTGATCGTCCTGGTCTGGGGCTCTCTGGGCGTCACCAGGGCGGCACAGACGGCGATGGCCGAGGTGTGGAACATCCCCGCCGTCGAGCGTCCCGGGTTCGTGCCCCGCCTCATCCGCAGCCTCGGGTTCGTCGGCGTGCTCGGCCTCGACGCCGTCGTGCTCACCGTGGTGGCGGGGTTCGCCTCCTTCGGCGGCCACTCCATCGAGCTACGGTTGGTCGCGGCCCTCGTCGCCGTGACGGCCGACGTCGGGCTCTACATCGTGGCCTTTCGCATCCTCACCCCGCCGACCATCCCCCGTCGCTGGCTGCTGCCGGGAGCGGTGATGGCCGGGGTCGCCTGGGCCATCCTCCAGTACGTCGGTGGGTACCTCGTCGGCCACCAGCTCCGCCACAGCGGTCAGGTATACGGCTACTTCGCCAGCATCCTCGGCCTCATCGGCTTCCTCTACCTGGCCAGTCAGATCACCCTGTACGCCGCCGAGGTCAACGTCGTCCGGGCCCGACGGCTGTACCCGAGAAGCATCGTGCAGCCGCCGCTCACCCCGGCCGACGAGCGGGTCCTCGTCGACATCGCCAGGGCGGGCGAGCGCCGGCCGGAGCAGCGGGTGGCGGTCGAGTTCGATCGTCCCCCCGACCGCTCTGACGGCTCCGACGGCTCCGACGGCTCCGACGGCTCTGACGGCTCCGACGGCAGCGCACACGGCTCGTCGACGCCCTCGACCCCGCTCCATCCCCCGGACGGTGACCGATGAGGCTGCCCTTTTCCAAGTCCGCCCTCTGGTACCCCACGCTGGGATTTCTGGCCGTCGAGGAGATCGTGGAGCTGCCGATCGTGACGGCGGTGGTCCTCGGCCGACTCATCACCGCCGGGCGGTCGAGACCTCCCGAGGCGGGTGAGGGCCCGGCCATCGGGCCCGTGGTCGGGCACTGAGGCGCTGAAGCCCTGGTCGTCACCACTCACGGCGAGCCAACTGTTTTTTTTCGACATTCCACGACTGAGCGGTTTGGAGACCCTACGGCCGGGTAACACAATGCCAGGCCGCAACGCCGGCGGTTTGGGGGAAGATCATGGCGGCGCCCTCCCCCCCTGCCCCATGCTCCCCCATCCGCCGGCGGGCCAACCTCCTCCCGCCCGGTCGCACCTACGAGAGGTCGTGCGACCGGGCGTGCGTCTTCCCCGGACAACCGCTCGAGACGCGCCGCGCGCCGTGCGCACGACAGCGAACCAGCAGGTGTCGATCAGGGTCGATCAGTCAGCGTCTGTCGTTGCCGAGACCGGCGGGACGCCTCAGGCGCAGGCCTCCCAGGCCCGCATGCGCTCGAGGCCGCGCGCCAGCAGGCGCGACACCTGCATCTGGCTCACGCCGACCCGGGAGCCGATCTCCGCCTGACTCAGGCCCTCGTGGAACCGGAGAAGCACCACCCGGCGTTCGGACATCGGTAGGCGGCTCATCAGATCGCGGACCAGGTCGCGACGATCGACGATGCCGACGCCGGGATCGACCACTCCGACACGTGCCTCGAGGGCGCGGGTGGTGTCGTCGTCCAGCGCCTGGCTCAGCGAGGCCGTTCGATAGAGGCGGCCTGCTTCCATGGCCTCGAGGACGTCGCTGGCGCACACGCCCAGGTGGGCTGCCAGCTCGTCGATGGTCGGAGAGCGTCCGAGCGCCTGGCTCAGGTGATCGACGGCGTCGCGGGTCTCCAGGTACAGCTCCTGGACCCGGCGGGACACCCGTACGGACCAACCGCGGTCGCGGAAGTGCTTCTTGAGCGTCCCGACGATCGTCGCCGTGGCAAAGGCGGGAAAGCTGGTGCCGTGCTCGGGGTCGTAGCGCGTGGCCGCCTCGACGAGGCCCATGGAAGCCACCTGCACCAGGTCTTCGAGGGATTCGCCTCGATGGGAGAAACGCCGAGCCAGGTAGCGCGCCAGGCCGAGGTGGTCCTCGACCAGCCGGCGGTCGACGGTCCGCTCGTGCCCCGCGGGGCTGGATACGTCGACGAGCGGGTCGGCGTGGGCGCCGGCGGACTGGTCGGCGGGCCCCGCAGGCGTCGCGACCGGGACCGATCGCCGAGGCTCGCTGTTGCCATCACGGGCCTGTGCGCCCGCTCCGGACAAGCGCCGGACTCGTTCGACGGATCTCCCGGACCACGCGCGGTTGTCGTGGCCGGCCGTCTGCCAGTCCTGCGTGGTTGCCATCCAGCCCTCCCCCGAGGACATCGCCTGCACCCTGTTGCTTCACACTGTCCCGACGAGGGCTCGGCTCAATTCTACGGGGCGCCGGCCCATGGGGCGATGTTCATTGATGTGGTGGTCAGTTGGATTCGGCTCTCTCGCGCCCCGAGCCTGCCTCCGAGCCCGAAATCGTCGACCTGTTCCCAAGATTGGGGGAAGGCTCCCACCATCGGTGGACCGTCGAGGGCCAGAGACGACAGCGGCCTCCGTACCTTGCCGCCGAACGGATGATCTGCGCTCAGGATGAATAGAACATCATGAGAGTGGCTATAAGGATCCGGTGCTCGGCCCGGACCACCGTCGATGAGACGGGCGGCCCTGCTCCTCAGCGGACTGCTGCTGATCGCCGTCCTTGGAGCGGCGGTCCTGGCGGGGGCGGTGGCGGGTACGGCGATCCCCGGAGGCGACGCCTCGGCCGTGCCGGCCTCGGGCGGCCCGCCGTCAGGCCGCGCCCTGGCATCCATCCCGCCGACGTATCTCGTCCTCTACCAACAGGCTGCGGTGACGTGTCCAGGCCTGCCATGGACGGTTCTCGCCGCCATCGGGACGGTGGAGAGCGGCAATGGCCAGTCGGTGGCCGCAGGCGTGAGGAGCGGTGCGAACTTCGCCGGCGCTGAAGGGCCGATGCAGTTCGAGCCGACCACCTTCTCGTCGTTCGCCGTCGTCGGTCCGGGCGGCGCCGATCCGCCGAGCCCCTACGACCCGGTGGACGCTGTCTATTCCGCCGCCCATCTGCTCTGCACTCACGGCGGGGGCGATCCTTCGACGGTCTCCCGGGCCGTCTACGCCTACAACCATTCGTCGGACTACGTCACTCAGGTGCTCTCGTTGGCATCCTCGTACGGCGCGTCCGGCGACGCCGGCTCGCAGTGACCACAGTGACCTCCGTCCCCGCCGCTAGCATTCGTGACCCTGGGGACGAGCGACTGCGGGGTGCGCATGGGACAGGTCAACACGGTGCGGGGACCGATCGACGGCGGTGCGCTCGGCACGACGCTGATGCACGAGCACGTGTTCGTCCTGAGTCCCGAGGTCCAGCAGAACTACTCACTCGACTGGGAGGAGGGCCGGCGTATCGACGACGCCGTGGCCCGGCTGAACGACCTGAAGTCCAGCGGCGTCGACACGATCGTCGATCTCACGGTCCTCGGCCTTGGTCGATACGTGCCCCGCATCGTCGCCATCGCCGCCCGGACCGAGCTGCAGATCGTGGTGGCGACGGGCCTGTACACCTACAACGAGGTTCCGCTCTACTTCAGCTACCGCGGACCAGGGACACCGCTCGACGGACCCGAGCCGATGATCGACATGTTCGTGCATGACCTTCAGGTCGGGATCGCCGACACCGGCGTGAAGGCGGGCATCCTCAAGTGCGCCACGGACGAGGCGGGAGTGACCCCGGGCGTCGAACGGGTCCTGCTGGCCGTCGCCGAGGCTCATCGACTGACGGGCACCCCGATCTCGACGCACACCCACGCGGCGACGCGCCAGGGCCTCGAGCAGCAACGCATCTTCGCCAAGGAGGGCGTCGATCTCGAGCGGGTGGTGATCGGCCACAGCGGGGACAGCACCGATCTCGGCTACCTCGAGGAGCTCGTCGGCAACGGCTCGTACATCGGGATGGACCGCTTCGGCGTCGACGTCATTCTCTCGTTCGAGGAGCGCGTGGCGACCGTGGTCGCGATGTGCGAGCGCGGACATGCCGACCGCATGGTCCTGTCGCACGATGCCGCCTGCCACAACGACTGGTTCGACGACGAGATGGTCGCCGCCGTCCAGCCCAACTGGCGGTACACCCACATCTCCGAGGACGTCGTTCCCGCGCTGCGCGCCGGAGGGGTCACGGACGACCAGCTCCATCAGATGCTGGTCGAGAACCCGGTGAGGATCCTCGGGTCCCGGGCGGGCTGACGACCCATCCATGATGACTGCGGCGCGTCCCAACCTCGTTTGTTACCGTCGTCATGAGGGAGACAGGGGGACGCCACCATGAGCGAGACGGCGCGGGGGTCCGGATGGTGGCAGGCTTCCGACGGACGGTGGTATCCGCCTGATGCCACGCCGGGCGTTCCACCTCCACCCGAGGCTGCCAGCGCCGGATGGTCCAGCCCGCCGGGCGGATCCAGTCCCGCATGGGGGAATCCTCAGCCGCCGGGCTCCTACGACCCGGGACGGTGGGGACAGCAGGGCGGAACGGCGCCGTACCGGGCGGCGACCAACGGCCTTGCCGTCGCCGCTCTCGTCCTGGGGATCATCGGGATACCGGGCGTCTTCGCGCTGTTCAACATCTTCTCCGTACTGGCGTTGATCTTCGGCCTCGTCTCCCGCTCGCAGATCCAGAAGTCCGGTGGGACCCAGGGCGGCGCCGGGATGGCGATGGCCGGCATCGTGCTCGGCACGATCGGGATCGCCCTCGACGTGATCTGGATCATCGTGGCCGTCACGAGCAGCGTCTACAGCGGCTGATCCCTCCGGCGCCGGGCGGGCGCGCTCGTCGCGGACATCCCCCAAAGGGGTGGGGGCGTCCGATGGCGAATTCCTAGTTCCAGTCGGTACGCGGATTGCGTCGGGGCCGGGATGGGGGGTCGAACGCCTTGGCTGCTCAGGCGCGCAGCAGTGGACGCTCCTGGCGGGAGCGCTTGCCGGGGAAGGCAACGGGTCCCCGGGCGAACTTGGGCCGCGTCTGCGCGGTCGGGCTGGTCGCGGTCGTTCTCCTGGGCTCCGCCGGTCTCGCCGTGGCGGCGAGGTCGGGGCGGGCGACCGCCAGGCCCCAGCCGATGGCCCGAGGCCCGGTGTCGCTCAGTCGTTCGGCAACGCCCCCGCGAAACGTCGCGCCCGCCCGCAGCCCCGCCGTCCCGGCGGCGAGCGCCCCCGCGCCCCCGGCGCCGGCGGTCCCGGCGGCGCCTGTCCCGCTGGCGGGGTGCCCGCCGCCCCCGCCGTCACCAGGCGCGCCGGCACCGGCGCCGCCATGGCATCCATCGGTCCTCGTCCCCGAGACGGCGCTGCCCTCTCCCCCGCCACCGGGGCCCCGGCTGCGCACCCCAGCCGCCCTGTCGGGGAAGGGCTTGTGGATCTGGCAGCTCTCGGCCACCGAGCGGGGTGACATCGGCGCCATCGTGACCAAGGCGACACAGGCCGGACTCCACCAGCTCTGGGTGCGGGTTGCCGACTCACAAGACGGCTTCTACGCCTCGTCCGAGCTGGCGGCGCTGGTGCCGGCGGCCCATCGGGCGGGCTTGGCCGTCGTCGGGTGGGGATTTCCATACCTGTACGACCCCGTTGGCGACGCGCTGTGGACCCAGCAGGCGCTGGGCTGGCACGGCCCCGGCGGCGACCGGCTGGACGGCTTCGCCGCCGACATCGAGACCCCGAGCGAGGGCACGGCCCTCTCGGCCCGAAGGGCCGTCACCTACCTCGGCTTCGCCCGGCCAGCCGCTCGTGGCCGTCCACTCGTGGCCACAGTGTTCCCGCCGACCGACGCCAACCTGTCGACCATTCCCTACGGTCCGATCGCACCCTACGTCGACGCCTTCGCCCCCATGATGTACTGGGGCTGCAAGGATCCGGGAGCCTACGCCCAGCTGGCGTTGGCCCGCCTCGAGTCGATGGCCCCGGTGCACCTGATCGGGCAGGCCTACAACATGGCGGACGAAGGTGGCCGGCCGGCGTGGCCGAGCTCGGCCGAGATCCTCCGGTTCCTCGCCGTCGCCCGGTCCGGCGGGGCCCTCGGGGCGTCGCTGTGGAGCTGGCAGGAGATGAGCGGCGAGGAGTACGGGGCGCTGGCCTCGTTTCCCTGGGCCGGCGGCTAACGTGGAGCTCACACGGGAGCCTGGTGTGACCAGGCTGAGAGGGTGAGCTGACAGCTCCCGACCGTCGGACCTGATCCGGGTAATACCGGCGCAGGGAGTGTTGATGGGGGCGCCCTCTCACCCGAGTACGAAGGACGGGAGCGAGATGCGAGCAGCCCCATCGCCGGGCGAGTGCTGGACGCGAGCGTGGGCCTTTCCCCGGGCGGGGCGCCGGTCGTGAACGACTCGCGTCCCGACGGGTCGGGAGCGGCGGGCCCCGACGTCGTCGTGGTCGGAGGCGGGTGCATCGGCCTGGCCACGGCGTGGCGGGCGGCGGGCTCGGGCCTGCGGGTGACGGTTGCCGACCCACACCCCGGCGCCGGCGCATCGTGGGCGGCGGCGGGGATGCTGGCTCCGGTCACCGAGGTCCACTACGGAGAGGAGGCGCTCCTGCGGCTCAACCTGGCCTCGGCCGAGCGCTATCCGGCGTTCGTCGACGAGTTGGAGCGCGAAGCCGACACCGCTGTCGGGTACCGCCGCTGCGGCACGCTCTTCGCCGCCGCCGACGGTGGCGATCGAGCCGTCCTGGAGGAGCTGCACCAGTTCCAGAAGTCGCTCGGTCTCGACGCCGAGCTCCTGTCCGGCCGTCAGTGCCGTTCCCTCGAGCCCATGCTCGCCCCTGGGATCCGCGGCGGCATTCTCGCCCCCAACGACCACCAGGTGGACAGCAGGCGGCTCACCGCCGCGCTGCGCGCCGCGGCGGTGCGTCGGGGCGTGGCGATCCGGCAGTGTGCGGTGGCCGAGGTGGTGGTGGTGGACGGCCGAGCGGCTGGCGTTCGCCTCGAGAGCGGTGAGCGTCTCCTCGCCGCCGCCGTCGTGCTGGCCGCCGGCTGCTGGTCGAGCGCGATACCGGGCCTGCCTCCGGGCGTCGTGCCCTCCGTGCGCCCCGTCAAGGGCCAGGTCCTCCACCTCCGCGGACCAGCCCAGCCTCCGTTCGTGTCCCGCAACCTCCGTGGCGTCGCCCGGGGCTCGCACGTCTATCTCGTGCCCCGGGAGGACGGGCGCGTCGTGGTGGGGGCCACCGTCGAGGAGCGAGGGTACGACACGACCGTCACCGCCGAAGCGGCGTACACGCTCCTGCGCGACGCACGCCAGCTTCTGCCCGGGGTTCTCGACCTCGAGCTCGCCGAGACGCACGCCGGCCTCCGACCAGGGTCCCCCGACAACGCTCCCCTGCTGGGCCCCTCGGCGCTGCCCGGCCTGATCATGGCGACCGGCCATCACCGCAACGGCGTCCTGCTCACGCCGGTGACCGCCGACGCCGTGGCGACGTATCTGTCGACGGGGCGGCTCGAGGACTCGATCCTGCCGTTCTCGCCGGCGCGCTTCGAAGAGGCGGGCGCGGAAGCCCGGGTGGGCGATCGGGAGCCGGTCCGGTGATCGACGTGACGCTCAACGGAGAGCATCGACGACTCGCCGAGGGCACGACTGTCGACACGGTGGTGGCCCGGCTCGATCGCGGTCCGGCCGGTGTCGCGGTTGCCGTCAACGGCGACGTCGTGCCCCGCAGCCGGTGGGCGGCGACGACGCTGCGTGCCGCCGACCGCGTCGAGGTGCTCGCTGCAGCCCAGGGAGGGTGATCCGACGATGACAGCCGATCTGACCGAGACCCGTGACCGGGAGGTGTCGCTGGCCGAGGACCCACTTGTGATCGCCGGCGAGGCTCTCGGTTCCCGCATGATCATGGGAACCGGTGGTCTGCCCAGCCTGGAGGCTCTCGAGCTGGCCATCGTGGCGTCACGGGTCGACATGGCGACCGTCGCCATGCGGCGCATCGACCCCACGACGAAGGGCTCGGTGCTCGACGTGCTGCGCCGGCTGGGGATCCGGGTTCTGCCCAACACCGCCGGGTGCTACACGGCGGGCGAGGCGGTGCTCACGGCCCGGTTGGGGCGCGAGGCCCTGGCGACCAACTGGGTGAAGCTCGAGGTGATCGGCGACGAGCGGACGCTGCTACCGGATGCTGTCGAGCTGCTGGACGCGGCCGAACAGCTGATCGACGAGGGCTTCGTGGTGCTGCCCTACACGAACGACGACCCGGTGCTCGCCCGCCGCCTGGAGCAGGTCGGCTGTGCCGCGGTCATGCCACTGGGCTCACCGATCGGCAGTGGACTCGGCATCCGCAACCGTCACAACATCGCTCTCATCGTCGAGGCTGCGTCGGTTCCGGTGATCCTCGATGCCGGTCTCGGTACGGCCTCGGACGCCGCCGTGGCCATGGAGCTCGGCTGTGACGCGGTGCTACTGGCGTCGGCGGTCACCAGGGCACAGGCGCCGGCGGGCATGGCGGCGGCGATGGCAAAGGCGGTCGAGGCCGGGCGGCTGGCTTGGCGATCGGGACGCATTCCCCTCCGGTTCCACGCCGAGGCGTCGACCTCGTTCGAGGGGATGGCCGACCTCGACCAGCGCTCGTGAGCAGCGTGACGCCGTCCGTCGCCCTCACCATCGCCGGCTCGGACTCGGGCGGTGCGGCGGGCGTGCAGGCCGACCTCAAGACCTTCGCCGCCCACGGCGTGTTCGGCACCAGCGCCATCACCGTCGTCACCGCCCAGAACACCCTGGGGGTGCAGGCCATCCACCTCGTGCCGACGGAGCACGTCGATGCCCAGATCACGTCGGTCGTGGCCGATCTCCGGCCGGCGGCGGTGAAGACCGGTCTGTTGGCCACCGCCGCTACCGTCGCCGCGGTCGCCGGTCGCGCCGCCCGGGGAGAGCTCCCCAACCTGGTGGTGGACCCGGTCATGGTCGCCACGACCGGTCGGCGCCTACTCGAACCGGACGCCGAGAGGGCCTACCTCGAGCTGCTCGTTCCTCAGGCCCTCGTGGTCACGCCGAACCTGCGCGAGGCCTCTGTGCTCGTCCAGCGGGAGCTGTCGTCGGTGGACGACATGACGGTGGCTGCCCGCCGGCTGGCCGAGACCGGCGCCCGCTACGTCGTCATCAAGGGAGGTCACCTGGCCGGCCCGGAAGCCGTGGACGTGGTCTGGGACGGGACCGACGCGAGGGTCCTGTCGGCGCCGCGGGTCGCCACCGCCAACGTCCACGGCACAGGCTGCACCCTGTCGGCCGCGATGGCGGCCAACCTCGCCCTGGGGGTCGCTCCATTCGATGCGGTCGAGCGGGCGAAGACCTTCCTCACCCGCGCCCTCGAGGGAGCAGCCGGATGGACGCTCGGCTCGGGTCAGGGACCGGTCGACGCGATGGGGTGGGGCGCCGGGGCTCCTGCCAGCCCGGCCGGCGCCGCTCAGCTGGCGGGCTCGCGCCCGGCCGGCTCCCGGGAGGATGGCGCCGAGGCGCGGGCCCGCCTCGACAGGCCGGGGTAGTCGAGCTTGCCCGCGGGGCTGCGGCCCAGGCTCTCGACGGTGAGGTAGGTCCTGGGCACCTTGAAGCCGGCGAGCCGGGCTCGCACTCGCCGCGCGAGCTGCTCCTGGTCGACCGGCGTGGCGCCGACGGGCTCGATCAGGGCGCAGATCGACTCGCCGAAGCGCTCGTCGGGCACGCCGACGCAGGCCGCGTCGGCCACGGCGGGGTCTTCCTTGAGGATCTCCTCGACCTCCTCGGGGTAGACCTTCTCGCCGCCGGTGTTGATGCACACCGAGCCTCGACCGAGGAGGTGGAGGGTGCGGTCGGCGTTGACCTGGGCGTAGTCACCCGGGATCGAGTAACGGACGCCGTCGAAGGTGCGGAAGTTGCGAGCCGTCTTGGCCTCGTCCTTGTAGTAGCCGAGCGGGATGAAGCCGCTGATGGCGACCATGCCGATGTCGTCCGAGCCGGGGGCGACCTCGCGGCCGTCGTCGGTGAACACGCGGACGCGCTCTCCGAGCTGGAAGCTGGCGGTGTCGGTGGCGCGCTCGCCGGCCGAGATGCTGGCGGCCAGGCCGACCGCCTCCGACGAGCCCAGCGAGTCGAACAGGATCAGCTGCGGGACGACCTCGAGCAGGGCCTCCTTGGTCTCCTGGCTCCACATGACGCCGGAGGAGCTCATCAACATGAGACTCGAGGTGTCATATCGGCCGGGATGATGCTGGAGCTCGGCCAGCATGGGGCGGGCGAACGCGTCCCCGACGATGGCGATGCCGTTGACCCGGTAGCGCTCGACCGCCCGCCACAGCTCTGCCGCGTCGAAGCTACGGCCCTCGAGCGTGACGATGCTGCCTCCCCCGTTGAGCGTGACGAAGGCGACGAACTGGCCGGTGCCGTGCATGAGCGGGCACGCCGGCATCGTGACGAAGCCCGGTGCGGTGAGGCGGGAGGCGTAGTCGTCCAGATCGGTCGCCGGTGCCTGACCGAGCACCGGGTTTCCCCCGCCGCCGAGCACATTGAAGAGATCGTCCTGTCGCCACATGACGCCCTTCGGCATCCCCGTCGTGCCCCCGGTGTAGAGCAGCAGGAGGTCGTCGCCCGAGCGTCCCCAGGGGCCGCGCACCGGGTCGGGCGAACCGGTGCGAACCACCTCCTCGTACGGCGTCGCCCAGTCGGGGACGGTGCCGCCGTCGTCGACCGCGTACCACCTGCGCACGCCGGGCAGGCGGTCGCGCACCTTGTCGAGCAGCTCGGTGAACGAAGTGTGGAACACCACGGCTTCGGCGTCGGAGTTGTCGAAGAGGTAGGCGATCTCCTCGGGTCCGTAGCGGTAGTTGGTGTTCACCGGGACCAGTCCCGCCTTGAAGGCCGCCAGGTAGCTCTCCAGGTACTCGGGGGCGTTGTAGAGATACGCCGCCACCTTGGCCTGGTGCCCGAGACCGGCGGTGACGAGGTCGCGGGCCAGGCCGTTCGCCCGCCGGTCGACCTCGGCCCAGCTCAGCGTGCGCTCCCCTTGGATCTGGCAGGGAGCAGCGGGCAGCCGGGTCGCCACGGTCTCGTAGACGTCGGCGAAGTTCCAATCGGTCACGGCCACCCTCCAACACCTTTGGCGATTCGCGCTCGGGAGACCTGACCCTACCGTGCCGATCGCGTCGTCTTCCGCAGGTGGGCGCTCCGGCGAGGGACGCCCCGGGTCCGGCAGGCGGCGGTGGCGAAGGACCCGGTGTCGGGGCCGACGAATAGTTTCGTCCGACCGCGGCTCGGGTAAGGACTTCACGCTGCGGTCACGGCGTGCCGATGATGTTCGGTCGCATCCGCCAGCCGAAGGAGCGCCACACATGATCCGCTACCTGTTGCGTCGGGTGAACACGGCCTTCCTCGGCAAGCCGACGTGCGACGTGTCGAGGTGCGGACGCCAGACCGTCGGGTTCTCGGAGCTGTGCCGCGAGCACACTCTCGCGGCCATGGCTGGCCGCCGCTTCGCGTAGGGCGGTCCGGGACAGGCCGGTCGGCTTCGACCCGGAGCCCGTGCCGGTCGGGGGCGGCGCCGCCAGATGCTCATGGCTCTGCTGATCGGGACCTCGGGATGGCAGTACCGGTCGTGGCGGGAGACCTTCTACCCCAAGGGGCTGCCCCAGGCCCGCTGGCTGGAGCACTATGCCGATCGGTTCCGGACGGTCGAGGTCAACAACGCCTTCTATCGCCTCCCGGAGGCGCGGACATTCGCAGACTGGGCTCGCCGGACCCCTGACGACTTCGTGGTGGCGGTGAAGATGAGCCGCTACCTCACCCACGTCCGCCGCCTTCGGCAACCGGACGAGCCAGTGCAGCTGTTTCTCTCCAGGGCGCGCCAGCTGGGCTCGAAGCTCGGCCCCGTCCTGCTCCAGCTGCCTCCGACGTTGCGTGCCGATACACGGGCCCTGGACGCCACGCTCAGGTGCTTTCCCTCCGCCATCCGGGTCGCCGTGGAGCTGCGCCACGAGTCGTGGTTCACCGACGAGATCGCCGAGCTTCTCGCCGGTCACGGGGCGGCGCTGTGCCTGGCCGACGGCCCCAAGCTGCGGACTCCACTGTGGCGGACCGCTGACTGGGGCTATCTCAGGCTGCACGAGGGGCGCGCCAACCCTCGACCGTGCTACGGCCGCGCCGCCCTGTCTGGATGGGCCCGTCGCCTGGCGGACACCTGGGAGGCCGATGCCGACGCCTTCGCCTTCTTCAACAACGACGAGCGCTGCTGCGCCGTGCGGGACGCCACCGTGCTGGCGTCGACGGCCCGACGGGCGGGGCTGTGGCCGACGCGTGTCCCCAAGTTGGGCGAGGTCCACGTGGCCTAGAACGAGTCTGGGGCCGGACGGCGATGGGGATAACGACACCGTGACTGCTCGACCGGTCCGCGGTGTCGCCGGCCTGGTGCTGACCGGCGGATCCAGCCGGCGAATGGGCCGCGACAAGGCATCGCTCCTCGTCGGCGGACAGTCCCTGGCCGGGCGCGTGGCCGCGTGCATGTCCCAGGTGGTGGCCCCTGTCCTGGAGGTGGGTCCGGGTCGCACCGGG
>JBPYEZ010000155.1:0-11376 GCA_051984395.1 Acidimicrobiales bacterium
ATCGACACGGAGGGGCGCCGCTACCTCGACGCGGTGTCGTCGCTGTGGGTGACGACGCTCGGCCACGGCATCCCCGAGCTCGACCGCGCCGTCGTCGATCAGCTCGACCGCGTCGCCCACTCGACCATGCTCGGCCATGGCAACCGGGCGGTCGTCGAGCTGGCCGAGGCCCTCGCTCCCCTCGTCCCGGTGAGGCAACCACATTTCCTGTTCGCGTCCGATGGCGCCAGCGCCGTGGAGCAGGCTCTGAAGATCGCCTTCCAGTTCTGGGCCAACCAGCACCGACCAAGGACCGGCTACCTCGCCTTCGGCGAGGCCTACCACGGCGACACCGTCGGATCGCTGTCGCTCGGCGGGGGCGGGTTCGGCACCGACGTGTTCGATCCCCTCCGGTTTCCAGTGGTGCGGGCCCCTTCGTTCGCCGAGGACCCGTCCCTCGACGCTGCGTGCCGGATGGTCGGCGAGCACCGTGAGGATCTCGCCGCCGTCGTCGTGGAGCCCCTGGTGCAGGGAGCGGCGGGCATGCTCCTGGCGCCGCCCTCCTCGATCGCCCGCCTGGCCGAGACCTGCGAGGCGAACGACGTGCTCCTCGTCTGTGACGAGGTGGCGACCGGGTTCGGTCGCACGGGAACGCTCTTCGCCAGCGAGCAGTGCGGGATCTCACCCGATCTGCTCTGCCTGGGAAAGGGAATCACCGGCGGCTACCTGCCGATGTCGGCCACCGCGGCCAACGACCGCGTCTACGAGGCGTTCCTCGGGCCCGACCTCTCTGCTCGCACCTTCTACCACGGCCACTCGTACGGCGGGAACGCACTCGCCGCCGCCGTGGCGCACCGCCATCTCCAGCTGCTGGCGGACGGGGCCGTGCTCGCCAACGTGCGCGACCGGTCGGCGCAGCTGCGTGGCCACCTCGAGCGCGCCCTGGGACGTCACCCGGCCGTGGCCGAGATCCGTCTCCACGGTCTCATGGGTGGGATCGAGCTTTCCCCCCCGACCGCGGGGCTGCGTTGGGGTCGGCGGGTGTCAGCCGCCTGCGTACGCCGAGGTGTCCTCATCCGTCCCCTGGGCGACGTGATCGTGATCGTGCCTCCGCTCACGGTCACCGCAGACGAGATCGAGCGCATCGTCACCACCGTGGCCGCATCCGTCGAGGAAGTCTGCACGGGCCCGTGAGCTGGGTGCAGTGGCGCGACGGCGCCCTCGCCGAGATCAGCCGTGCCGGGCAGTGGCGGGAGCCGCGGGGCCTCGACGCGGCCGGCCCCTGCGGGCGGCTGGTCGACGAGGCGCGCCCGGTCGTCTCCTTCGCCTCCAACGACTATCTCGGCCTCGCCAACCATCCCGCCGTGGTCGCCGCCGCCCAGGACGCCCTCGACCGCTGGGGCGCCGGCGCCGGCGCGTCCAGGCTCGTCGTGGGATCGCGCCCCATCCACCGCGAGCTCGAGGCCGCTCTGGCCGATTGGAAGGGGACGGAGTCGGCGCTGGCCTTCCCGACGGGGTACGCCGCAAATCTCGGCCTGCTGGCCACGCTCGGCGGGCCGGGGGTGACGATCTGCTCGGACACGCTCAACCACGCGTCGATCGTCGACGGCTGCCGTCTGGCGCGGGCCGAGACGCGGGTCTTCGACCACGGCGACCTCGACCACCTGGCCGCCCTCATGGCGGCCAGCGAGGACCGGGTGATCGTGGTCTCCGACTCGGTCTTCTCCATGGACGGCGACATGGCCGACCTCGACGGCCTGGCCCGTCTCTGTGCCGGCCGCCGGGCGCTCCTCGTCCTCGACGAGGCGCATGCCGTCTTGGGTCCCGACTCCCGGGGACTGGAGGAGGAGGTGGAGCTGCTGCGCGTGGGAACGCTGTCGAAGACCCTGGGCTCGCTCGGCGGATTCGTCGCCGGTTCCCGTCGGTGGATCGAGCTGCTGGTCAACCGGGCCCGACCGTTCATCTTCACGACCGCTCCGACTCCCGCCGACGCCGCCGCCGCCCTGGCCGCGCTCGGCGTGGTGCGCTCGCCGGAGGGTGACGCCCTGCACGCTCTCCTTCGCGCCCACGTCGGAGCCATCAAGCCGGGGCACGGCTCCCCGATCGTGCCCCTCATCCTCGGCGAGGAGGCGCGGGCCGTGGAGGCCGCCCGCGCCCTGCTCGAGCGAGGACTCCTGGTGCCTGCCATCCGACCACCGACGGTGGCCGCCGGCTCGTCGCGCTTGCGGGTGACCATGTCAGCCGCCCACACCACCAGCCAGGTCGGCATGCTCCTCGGCGCCCTCCACGAGCTGGGACTGCTCTGCCTTGACCCGTCCTGACCGGATCGTGCTCGTCGTCGGGACGGGTACCGAGGTGGGAAAGACCTGGGTCACCGCCCAGCTCGTCGATCGGCTGCGTCGAGACCGACATCGCGTCGCGGTCCGCAAGCCGGTGCAGTCGTTCGACGCCGGCGAGCGGACCGACGCCGAGGTGCTGGCCCACGCCTCGGAGGAACACCCCGAGGAGGTGTGCCCGCGGCACCGCTGGTACGACCTGGCGATGGCGCCACCGATGGCGGCCGAGGCGCTCGGGCACACCGCGTTCACGATCTCCGATCTGATGCGGGAGCTCACCTGGCCCGACCACGTCGACCTCGGGTTCGTCGAGGGGGTGGGCGGCGTGCGGTCGCCCGTGGCCGCCGACGGTGACGCCGTCACCCTGGCAGACGCCCTCCGCCCCGACAGCGTCCTCCTGGTGGCCGACGCCGGGCTGGGCGTCATCAACCTCGTGCGACTGTCGGTCGACGCCGTCGATCGTGGTGACGTGGTCGTGCACCTCAACCGCTTCGATGCCGACGACGACCTCCACCGGCGCAATCGGGAATGGCTCGAACGTGATGGGTTGTCGGTGGAGACGAGCGTCGAGGCACTCGTCGGCCGTCTCAGCCGTCAGAGCTGAGGGCCACCTCGATGCTCCCGGGTCCGCTCAGGATTCGAGGGCCTGGGCCAGATCACCCAGCAGGTCGTCGACCGTCTCGATGCCAACCGACAGTCGGAGCAGGCCGGGCTCGACGGCCAGGGCGGACTCGCTCACCGACGCATGGGTCATGCGCGCCGGGTGCTCGATCAGCGACTCGACCGCGCCCAGTGACTCGGCCAGGGCGAACAACTCGGTTCGCGCTGCGGCGGCGAGAGCACCCGCCTCTCCGCCGGCATGGATGAACGACACCATCCCGCCGTATCCCCGCATCTGGAGCGCCGCCACGTCGTGCCCCCGATGCGTCGACAGGCCTGGGTAGTGGACGGCGGCCACCGCGGGGTGCTCCGAGAGGAAGTCGGCGACCGCCCCGGCGTTGGCGCAGTGACGCTCCATCCTCACCGCCAGGGTCTTGACGCCGCGTTGCACGAGAAAGCAGTCGAGCGGACCCGGAACGGCCCCGACGGCGTTCTGCAGGAAGGCGACACGCTCGGCCTGCAGGGGGTCGTCCAGGGCGACGAATCCGCCAGTGACGTCGGAGTGGCCGCCGAGATACTTCGTCGACGAGTGGACCACGATATCGGCACCCAGGACGAGCGGACGCTGCAGGAACGGCGTGGCAAACGTGTTGTCGACCACGACCAGGGCGTCCCGGGCGTGGGCGACCTCGGCGACGGCAGCGATGTCGACGATCGACAACAGGGGGTTGCTGGGCGTCTCGACCCAGACCATCCGGGTGGCGGGCCGCCACCCTCTGTCGAGGGCCATTGGATCCGTGAGGTCGACGGCGCTGAAGCTCAGTCCGGCGGGAGCGTGCACCCGGTCCACCAGGCGGTAGGTGCCGCCGTAGGCGTCGATCGGCAGGACGAGGTGGTCGCCCGGACCGAGCGCGGCGCGCAACACCGCGTCCTCGGCAGCCATCCCGCTGGCGAAGGCGTAGCCGAAGGCTGCTCCTTCGAGATCGGCCACCTGCCGCTCCAGCCGCTCACGAGTCGGGTTAGCCGAGCGGGAGTACTCGTAGCCGTGGTGCTCGCCGACAGCCTCCTGTCGAAAGGTGGACGCCAGGTGGACCGGCGGCACGACGGCTCCCGTCGCCGGATCCGGATCCTGACCCGCGTGGACGGCACGGGTCTCGAAACCCGGCTGGCGCCTCCTGCTCATCCGCTGGGTCGGCCCGTCGGTCGTCCGACAAGGAAGTCGAGCAGGTCGGACCGGGTGAGGATGCCGACGGGGTGACCCGCGTCCAGCACCACGACGGCCCCTCTGCCCTCCGTGCGCCGGACGGCCAGCTCGATCGGCTCCCCAACGCCCACCGTCGGGAGGGGCGAGCCCATCACCGCTCCCACGGGCCGATCGAGGATCGACGGATCCTGGAACGCCCGCTCGAGGAGGTCCCGGTCCTCGACCGAGCCCACCACCTCGGCCACCGCAAGCGGCGGCTCGGCCTTGAGCACCGGCAGCTGTGACACCTCGTACTCTCTCAGCACGGCGATGACCTGACGCACCGCCTCGTCGGGGTGGACGTGCACCAGGGGCGGCAGGTCCCTCCGCTTGCCGGCCAGCACGCCGGCGGTCGTCTGGCCGCTCGTCAGCAGGAAGCCGAAATCCGCCATCCAGGCGTCGTTGTACAGCTTCGACAGATAGCCCCGTCCCGAATCAGGGATGAGCACCACGACCACGGCGTCGGGACCGAGGGGCTGACCGACCTCCACCGCCGCCCGCACCGCCGTCCCGGTCGAGCCACCAACCAGGATGCCCTCGTCCCTCGTGACCGTGCGAGCAGTGAGAAACGAGTCGCGGTCGCTCACCGTCACGACCCGGTCGACCACGTCGCGGTCGTACGTCGACGGCCAGAAGTCCTCGCCGATGCCCTCGACGAGATACGGACGGCCGCCTCCGCCGGAGTACACGGAGCCTTCGGGGTCTGCGCCGACGATCTGCACGGCCGGGTTCCGCGACTTGAGGAAGCGGCCCACCCCGGTGATGGTTCCACCCGTGCCGATGCCGGCCACGAAGTGGGTGACCCGGCCCGCCGTCTGCCGCCAGATCTCGGGACCCGTGGTGGCCTCGTGGGCCGCCGGGTTGGCCGGATTGCCGTACTGGTCGGGCTTGAAGGCCCCCGGGATCTCCTGCACGAGCCGGTCGGACACTGAGTAGTAGGAGTCGGGGTGGTCGGGAGCGACCGTGGTGGGGCACACCACGACTTCAGCCCCGTAGGCGCGCAACAGATCGATCTTCTCCGCCGCGATCTTGTCGGGCATCACGAAGACGCACCGGTACCGCCTGCGGGCGGCGACGAGCGCCAGGCCCACCCCGGTGTTGCCAGAGGTCGGCTCGACGATGGTGCCGCCCTCACCGAGCAGCCCGGCCCGCTCGGCGGCGTCGATCATGTGGAGGGCAGGCCGATCCTTGACGCTGCCGCCGGGGTTGAGGAGCTCCAGCTTGCCCAGGAGGTGGCAGGAGAGCTCTCTCCCCACACGGTCCAGCCGCACCAACGGGGTGCCACCGATCAGCTCGATCAACGAGTCGACGGTCTCCATCGGGGGCCCCGGGTCGGCCAGCGGGAGCACGCGCACTCCGAGCGATGCAGGCACGGGAGGGGTGTCCGTGTACAGCGTCACCGGCATTCCCGCCTGGTGCAGCTGCGCTGCGACCGCCGCCGCCCCGGAGTCGTCGGCCGGACCGAGCACCCCCACGTCGCGTGGGATGCGGGCCCGCAGATCGGCCACGACGTCAGCCGACAAGGGTGCGCCGTCGGCGTGGACATGATGGCGGGCCCGTGCCGCCAGCCGCGTCGGAGCCTGCGCAGGACCGACGACGACCAGCGCGTCCACTCCTCCAGCGTAGGGCCGTGACCTCAGCCGGTCTCGACGATCTGGAACGTCTCCGCGGCGCGCCCCGGCGGCAGGCCTCCCTCTCTGGCGATCGTCGCCGTCCATTGTCGGACCCGCTCCTCGAGGCCGTCCGGATCGGGGAGCTGGCTGGCGTGGCACCGGAGAGCCGCAACCTTGCGGTCGATGGTGTCGGTGATGTCGACGAGGTGATCAGCCCGCGGGCTGGCCATGAGCCACACCTCGCTGGCGACGTGCGGCTCGAAGCCATCCTCGAGCAGCTCGGGGAACGCGAAGGCGTTGCGGGCGTCGGGGTAGACGGCGTTGAGCGTCGCCTCGCCCGCCGCCAGGTGGTCCGGATGGCTGGCCTGGATGCGTCGCCAGTTGCGCTCGGGGCTCTGCGCCACCACCCGCGCCGGGCGCACGCGGCGGATCGTGCGCGCCAGGTCCCGCCGCAGTTCCAGGCTGGCGAACAGGCGCCCGTCGGGATAGCCCAGGAACTCGACCTCGTCCACCCCCACGACCTTGGCCGCCGCCTCCTGCTCGGCCCGTCGGATCCCGACGATGGCCGACCGCGGCACCGAGGGGTCGAAGCCCCCCGCATCGCCGTCGGTCACGATGCAGTAGACGACCCGGGCGCCGGCATCGGTCCACGTCGCCAGCGTCCCCGACGCCCCGAAGTCGATGTCGTCGGGATGGGCTCCGACGACCAGGACCGTCCCGACCGACCCGCCGTGCTCACCCCGTGTGCCGGGCATGAGCCCGAAGGCTACCAAGAGGCGACTTCTCCGAGTTGGCCACCAGGTCGTCATCCAGGCCACGCCGGGCACTGTGCTGATCCGCCGGCTGCTGGTTGCGGTGGTACGCCACCGGTTGAGCTAGAAACGACGGCGACCGGAGCATCAGGACCACGAAAGGGGGCCACGGGTGCAGCCTTCGGGACGACAGATCGAGCTGGCGAGCGGCAGCCAGCGGGCCGTGGTCACCGAGGTGGGCGCCGGGCTGCGCACCTACACGGTCGATGGCATCGATGTCCTCGACGGGTATGCCGCCGACGAGATGTGCAGCGGCGGACGGGGCCAGCTGCTGCTCCCGTGGCCCAACAGGATCCGTGACGGGCGCTACCGCTTCGCCGGGACCGATCAGCAGACACCGCTCTCCGAGCCCGAGCACGGCAACGCCATCCACGGCCTCGTCCGGTGGACGAGCTGGGAGCTCGACCAGCGCGGTCGGGACAACGTCGTCGCCTCCCACGTGCTGCACCCCCAGACCGGCTACCCGTTCACTCTCGGGCTCGAGACCGAGTACGCGCTGTCCGACGACGGCCTTCGGGTCGCGGTCGCGGCCACCAACCTCGGACCGGAGTCCTTGCCGTACGGGGCCGGTCAGCACCCTTACTTCAGGGTGGATACCGACCTGGTCGATGCAGCAGTGCTGCGCGTCCCGGCGACCGCGGTCCTCGAAGCGGACGACAGGGGGATCCCGACCGGTCGGACGCTGACGGTGACCGGCACGGACCGGGACTACCGGGAGGCCCGCCCGATCGGCCCGGCGGTGGTGGACGCGTGTTACGCCGACGTCGAGCGGGACGCAGCTGGCGTCGCCCGTGTCGTGCTCGAGCACCCCGGCGGCTCCCCAAAGGTCACCGTGTGGATGGATGCCGTATTCGGCTTCGTCATGGTGTTCACCGGCGACACGCTCGAGCCGGCCCGCAGGCGCCGTGGCGTGGCCATCGAGCCCATGACCTGCGCACCCGACGCGTTCCGCAGCGGGCTCGGTCTGCAGGTCCTGGAGCCGGGCCAGCGGAGCACCGCCGTCTGGGGGGTGACACCCGGGTAGCGACGAGGTGCGCGACCGCTCACCGACCTGCAGCTCGGTCCTCTGCCTCGGAGATCTCCCACGCTGCGTTGATCAGACCGATATGGCTGAAGGCCTGGGGAAAGTTCCCGAGCAGCTCGCCGTTGTGATCGACCTCCTCGGCCAACAGGCCCACGTCGTTGGCGTGGGCGATCGCCCGCTCGAACACGGCTCGGGCCCGCTGGGGCTGATCGGCGAGCGCCAGGGCCTGGGCCAGGTGGAAGGTGCAGAAGACGAACGTGCCCTCGGTGCCCTCGAGGCCGTCGACCCCGCCGTGGGTGTCGTAGCGGTAGACGAGGCCCCGCTCGTCGGTCAGACGCGCTTCGGTGGCGTCGATCGTCGCAAGCATGCGGGGCTCCGTCGCGGGGAGGAAGCCGACCGTGGGCATCATCAGGTTGGACGCATCGAGGTCGTCGGAGCCGAAGTACTGGGTGAAGGCGCCTGCCTTGTCGCTCCAGCCCCTGGTGACGACGGCCTCGTGGATCTCGTCCCTCGTCCGCTTCCAGCCGGCCACCCGGTCCGGGGCCCCGAGCCTGTCCGCCAGTGCCATGGCCCGGTCCAGCGCCACCCAGCACATGACCTTCGAGTAGAGGAAGTGCTGCTCGGGGCCACGGATCTCCCAGATGCCCTGGTCCTCCTCGGTCCACCGGCGGGCGGCGGTGTCGGCCACGGCGACGAGGAACTCCTTGATCACCGGGTGCAGCTCGCCGAGCTGGTCTCGCAGCCGGTGGACGGCGGCCAGCAGCTCGCCATAGACGTCGATCTGGCGCTGGGTCCACGCCCCGTTCCCCACCCGCACGGGCGCGCTGCTCCTCCACCCGGCGAGGTGGGAGAGCTCCCGCTCCGACAGGTCACGCTCGCCGCCGACCCCGAACATGATCTGGAGGTCGGCGCCCTGCCCCAACGAGGTGGCCGCCGCCGTGCTCAGGTAGGCGAAGAACTTCTCGGCCTCGTCGGGACAGGCGGCCACCCACAAGGCGTCCATCGTGAGCGACGCGTCACGGACCCACGAGAAGCGATAGTCCCAGTTGCGGTTGCCGCCGGCGGCCTCCGGGAGCGAGGTGGTGGCGGCGGCGACGACGGCGCCGGTCGGATAGTAGGTGAGGGCCTGGAGGACCCGGCCGCTGCTGTGGACCAGCTCGTGCCACGGTCCGTCGTAGGCCTGGTGGAGGTCCGACCACGACCGCCAACCGGAGCAGGTGTCAGCCAGCCGCTGGAGCAGCTCGTCCTGGGACCACAGGCGCGGTGGCTCCTGGTCCAGCTGTCCGTAATCGAGCCCGAAGGCGAACCGGTCTCCGGCTGAGACGCCGAAGCGTCCGCCGGCGGTCCCGACGCCGATCTCCAGGTCGATCGGCGTGGACAGCCGCGTGAGATCGGCCCCCCCTCGCCCGCCTATGCCCCCTTCCATCGGCATCAGGAGCGGCCGGATGAGCCCGTACTCGGTGACCGGTACGTACTCCATCTCCAGCTCCACGTGTCCGGTGACGCCCTCGACCCGGCGCAGCAGCAGGCCGGGCGCTCCCCCGCCGATGTCGTGGCCCCGCTCGTTGGCGCCCATGGCCAGGGCGTCCACCATGGTGACCGACCCGGTGGAGGTGGTGAACGTGGTCTCGAGCACCATGGTCTTGTCGAGGTAGCGACGGGAGGCCTGAAAGTCGCCGACCGGGCGGATCGACCAGTGACCGGCCCTGTCGTCCAGGAGGCGGGCGAAGACCGAGGGGCTGTCGAACCTCGGGAAGCACAGCCATTCGACCGAACCCTCCCGGTTCACGAGCGCAGCCGAATGACAGTCCGACAACAGGGCGTGATCGGCGATCGGCGTCGAGCTCATGACGACTCCTCTTGCCCGTAGGGGTCGCCGTCCGTCATGCGCCGGCCCGACGCGGCTTCACCCCGCGTCGGTGGGGTGTGCCCGCCGGCGGCGGCGCGCCCGCTCGAGGGCGCCCCTGCTCCGATCGACGAAGCTGCGCGGCGCCAGCCAGATCCTACGTCGGTAGGAACGGCGGGGGCCCGGCTGGGTGGTCGCCCGCCTCCGGACCCGATCGATGTCTGCGGCCAGTCGCTGCTGGCGCCGCGGTGACAGGCGATACCGGATCGTCGGGATGACCTGCTCGACCGCGAACACGACCTGCTCGTGACGCAGGTCGTGGAGCTCGGTGATCAAGCCGTCGAAGCGACCGCTGGCGCCACGATGGAGATCCCGGGGGCTGACGCCGGCGCTGATGTCGTCGAGCTCGCCGACCAGGCGTCGGTGCTGGCGCGAGTGCCAATCGAGCTTCTCGGCAAGATCGGCTCGCGCCATGTCCCCCAGCAGCGTCCGGGCGATCTCCTCGCTGGCCGCGTCACGCATCGACAGACGGTCCACCAGCTCCTTGCCGACCGCACCACGGCGGAGGTCGTCACGCGCACAGCCGGGTGAGAAGAACTCGTCGAACAGCCGGTCTATCTCGTCATCCTCGTGCTGGAGGAGGTCTACGACATCGCCGCCGCCGGTGGGGCCGGAGCTCTTCAAGCTCGTCCGCTCCCGGACACGTGGGCCCTGCCTCCTCGGAGCACCCATATCCTCCAATTACCCATGCCTGGTGACGAGCAATCCGACGCGTGGTGTTGATCATATTGTCGGGCTGAACCGCGACGGTGGACCCATCGAGACGGGCACAGGGTCGGCCGAGACCCGCGTTCACCTCGATCGACCGGCGGGCCCGATCACGAGCGCTCGACGCCGAGCCCCCTGGTCGATCGTTCGAGCGACGGCGCGCCGGTTCGCCGGCGGAGCCCGGGAGCGGCCAGGGCGGCGACGACGTAGGCCAGCGTGGCCACGCCCAGGATGGCTGAGCTCGGTGGCAGGCTCGGGATCAGGTAGGAGAGGAACACCCCGATCCACGTGGACGCCACCGCGAGACCTCCGGAGACGGCGAGGCCGACGAACGGGCGGGCGGTGAGCCGCTGAGCAGCCCCTCCCGGGGCGGCCATCAGCCCGAGCAGGAGCAGGGCACCGACATCCTGCGCCGCTTCTCCGGCGGTGACTCCTACGAGGACGAGGAAGCCGATGCCGAGCATCCTCACCGGGACACCCCGACCCGCGGCCACCGCCTCGTCCACGGTGGCGAACAGCAGCGGCCGGGCAATGACCACGACGACGAGGCTCACGACGCCGGCGACGGCGGCGGCAGCCACGCTCTGTGTACCGGACAGCCCGAAGATGGAGCCGAACAGGTAGTTGACACTGGCGGCGCCGTTCCCGGTGCTCCCACTGGTGGTGTAGATGGTGAGGAAGAACACGCCCAACCCGAGGATCCACGCGAAGACGCTCCCGATCACCACGTCGTCCGTCCGGGACCGGGCGCCGAGCACACCGAGGCCCAGGGCGACAAGGGCCGTCGCCGCGAAGAGGCCAACCCGGGCGTCGACCCCGAGGGCCAGGGCCGCCAGCGCTCCCGTATAGGCGGCGTGGCCGAGGGCGTCGGAGGTGAAGACCTGGGCTCGGAGGACGAGGAAGTAGCCGACCAGTCCCGAGGCCAGGGCGATGAACGTCCCCGCCAGCAGGCCGTAGCGGATGAAGGAATGGCCGAGGAAGTCGGTCAGGCCGCTGCCCGCCGCCGCCGCGAGGGGGCTCACGTTCGCGCTCTCTGGTGGAGCGCCCCCACCGGGACGGGACCGTGCCGGTCGAGCACGTACCTGACGGCAATCGACGTCAGGTAGACGGCGAAGGCGAACGTCGTGATGTAGAAGCCCATCGGGTAGGGCGAGT
>JBPYEZ010000156.1:0-5510 GCA_051984395.1 Acidimicrobiales bacterium
CAGCTCGGACTGGATACGCCCGATCGCCCCGTCCAATGGTCGGTAGTTGGCCAGCGGCTCGCCCATCCCCATGAAGACGACGTTGGACAGGCGGCGCGGCGGGACGAGCTGGCGACACGACCGCATCGCCCGGGCCACCTGCTCGACGATCTCGCCGATCCGCAGGTTGCGCCGAAAGCCCGCCTGGCCGGTCGCGCAGAACCCGCATCCCATGGCGCACCCGGCTTGGGTCGACACGCACACGGTCGACCGCGACCGATAGTGCATCAGCACGGACTCGATCTGGTTGCCGTCGGCCAGGCTCCACAGGTACTTGTGCGTCCAGCCCTCGTCGGCGATCGACTCACGCACGAGGCGCAGCGCGGGGGCGAGTGCCGGCTCCTCGGCCAGCCGGCACCGGAGCCGCCTCGGGAGCTCGGTCATCTCGCTGGGGTCTACGTTCCGCCGATAGAGGCCGTCCCACAGCTGCCCCACCCGCCACTGAGGCTCGTCGCCGAGCAGGACACGCAGCTGGCTCCGGCTGAGCTCGTAGCGACTGTCCACGGCGGCCACGCTACAGGGAGCCGATCTCGCAGGCCGCGGAACCGGGTCGGCCGGCGACACTCGGTAGCGTGGAGGTCATGGCGTCGCGTGCGAACCGGGTTCGCTCACGGAACCTCCCACTGCCTCATCGTGGGCTGTCGCGATCGACCGACGCCATCGCCGGTGAGCACCATCACCGCAACGTGCAGGGCGGCGCGGCCAGGGCCGCCGTGTTCGGCATCAGCGACGGGCTCGTGTCGAACGTCTCGCTCATCCTCGGAGTGGCCGGAGCGCACCCCGCCTCCGGTGTGGTCCGCCTGGCGGGCCTGGCCGGGTTGCTGGGCGGTGCCTTCTCGATGGCCGCCGGCGAGTACGTCTCGATGCGAGCCCAGTCGGAGCTGATGGAGCGGGAGCTCGAGCTCGAGCGAACCGAGATCAATCGTCGCCCCGAGGGGGAGCGGCGGGAGCTGGCCCACATCTACGAGAGCCGGGGGGTCGATCCCGACGTGGCCGCGGACCTGGCCACCGCCATGATGCGGGACCCGGACGTTGCCCTCGACACCCACGCCCGCGAGGAGCTCGGCATCACGCCCTCGTCGCTGGGCTCGCCGGTTCAGGCCGCTCTGTCATCGTTCGCGGCCTTCGCCCTGGGTGCCCTGGCCCCGTTGCTCCCGTGGTTCTTCCTCGCGGGGACGGCGGCGATCCTGGCGTCGGTCATCATCGGCGTCGTGGCAGCTCTGGTGGTCGGGGCGGCGCTGGCCAGGTTCACCGGGAGGGCCGTGGTGCACTCCGCCCTCCGGCAGCTGGCCATCTCGGCCGCAGCCGCGGCGGTCACGTACTCGATCGGCAGGGCGGTCGGCGTCTCAGGCGCGGCCTGACGCGGGCGGCCGGGCTCGGCCGTCGTCGCCGCCAGGTGCCGACAAGCCGGCGGGCACGTCGACCACGTAGGCCCGATCGACGTGGTCGACGGTGAACCCGACGTCGCGGTAGAGCTTCACGGCGGTCTCGTTCGAGGCGTCGACGTAGAGCATTCCTGTCGGCAGACCCCGCTCCGCCAGCCAGTCCAACCCGGCGAGGACGAGCCTGCGCCCGAGGCCCAGTCCGTGGAACGCCGGATCCACGGCGATCACGTAGATCTCCCCGAGAGGGGGGTCGTGGTCAGGGTGGATCTTCGTCCAGCAGAACCCGGCCAGGCGCCCATCCCGCTCGTGGAGAAGGAACCCCTGCGGGTCGAACCAGGACTCCCGCTCCCGGCGCAGCAACGTCTCCAGGTCCCATTCGCCCTGCTCGGGATGCGACGCGAACGCCCGGCCGTTGACCTCCAACCAGGCCGCCTCGTCCCGCCCGGGCTCGAACGGGCGCGTCGCCACCGGATCCCTGCTTCCCGCGACCGGCAGCGGCCGCCGCATCTGCAGCAGCTCACGTCCGCGAGCCATGCCGTTGGCGGCGGCGATGGCGTCGTGCTGGGGGCCGGGCTTGGGCACCCACATGTGCACGTGGCCGCCACCCTCCCGACGGACCTCTTCGAGGGCGGCGCCCACGAGGTCCACTCCGACGGTGCCGCCGGGCTCGCGGTGATGAGGATCCACGACGAACTCGATGGCCCAGCTCGTCCGGCCCCGGCTGAGCTGGGCGTACCCGACAGGATGGCCGTGGCCGGGCTCGCGGGCGACGAAGCCGGCGAAGCCCTTCCGGCCTCCCTCGACCAGATCCAGCCACATGTGCTCACCGAGGGGAAGGTGGTTGTCGGCGAGCGCCGCCACGTGGAGGAGCTCTGACACGGCGGCGATGTCTGCCTCACCCATCCGGCGCTTCACCTCGAGCTGCACGCCGCCGAGGGTAGCGCCGGACCTCGTGACGATCGCCGCCGGCGGTAGCGTGCGTGACCATGGCGCGACCCCGTAGTCCTCGCGGCCGGGCTCGCGAGACGGCGGCCAGGCTGGCCGACGAGTACCCGGGCGACGCGCGCCAGCTCTGCGCGCTCAACCATGCCGACGCCTTCCAGCTCGTCGTGGCGACGATTCTCTCCGCACAGACGACCGACGAGCGCGTGAACGAGGTGACGCCGTCGCTGTTCCGCGCCTACCCGGGTCCCGGGCAGCTGGCTGGTGCGGATCTCGTGGAGCTCGAGGCGCTCATCCACCCCACCGGGTTCTTCCGCAACAAGGCCCGCAGCCTCAAGGGCATGGCCGGGGTGCTGGTCGAGCGTTTCGGGGGCGTGGTCCCGTCGTCGATCGAGGACCTCACTGCCCTCCCGGGGGTCGGGCGCAAGACCGCCAACGTGATCCGCAGCGTCGGCCTCGGCCTACCCGGGTTGCCCGTCGACACCCATGTCGGGCGGCTCAGCCGGCGGCTGGGGCTCACGACCCAGACCGACCCCGTCCGGGCCGAGCACGAGCTGACGTCGATGCTCCCCCCGACGGAATGGGGAGCGTTCAGCCTCCGATTGATCCTCCACGGCCGACGGGTGTGCGTGGCCCGTCGTCCCCATTGCATTGATTGCGTCCTCAACGATTTCTGCCCGTCGGCGGAGCTTCCGGGGAGGTCGCCCCGGGCCCGACCAGGAACAACGACCAAGGGGGCGACGTTGTAACGGGCGGAACCGGTTCCCGCCACCTGGTTCCACGAGCGAGTGCGGGATCCGCCGCCCGGCTCGCTCCGCTGACGGCGCCCACCAGGGCGCCGTTAGCGTGTCGGACGGCTGGGCCCGATCATCACCCGTGGCGGACGTCGGCGTCGATCACCTTGGTGAGGCGGCGTCGCGCGCCGGTGAGGGCCCGCTCCACGGCGTACAGGTCGGTCGCCAGCTCGTCGCGCTCACTGCCGGCGTAGCGGTCGGCGATGGCCGTAATGCGGGACGTCAGCTCCTCGAGGGCCGTCGCCAGCGAGGAGAGCTCAGCGCTCGATGCGGTCATGGTCCCGATCTTGGCCTCTGTCGGCCACCCTCGGTCCAAATGGGACCACGTGGCCGTCGAGGTCCCCACCCGCATCTGCCGCGCGTAATGCGGCAAGGCGCCGGCAACCGGCCAGTTACCATCGGGTGGCGATGCTCACCCGACTGGACCTGCGGGGCGTGACCGACCTCGCCGGGATCCTGCCCCGGCCGGCGATGGCCAAAGAGCCGCCCACCCATGCGGTCCAGACCATCCTGGGCGACGTCCGGGCGAGGGGTGACGCAGCCGTGCGCGAGCACACCGAGCGTCTGGACGGCGTCGTCCTCGACGACCTGCGCGTCCCGGCGGAGGCGCTGGGCGCCGCCCTTCGGTCCATCCCGACGGTGCTCAGGGACGCCCTCGAGGCGGCCCAGGCGGCGGTGGAGGACTACCACCGTCACCAGCGCGACTCGTGGCGTCCCGCACCCTACGAGCGCCAGGGCCTCGCCGTCACCGAGCTGTCGCGGCCGGTCGAACGCGCCGGGCTCTACGTTCCCGGCGGCCGGGCCCGGTACCCGTCCACCGTGCTCATGACGGCGGTGCCGGCCCGGGTGGCCGGCGTCCCCAGCGTCGCCCTGTGCGTGCCGCCCGACGCCGACGGGACCGTGGCCGAGCCGACCTTGGCCGCCGCTCGTCTGGCGGGAGTCGACGAGGTCTACCGCGTCGGGGGGGCGCAGGCCGTGGGCGCCATGGCGTACGGCACCGAGACGATCGGGGCCGTGGACGTCATCGTCGGTCCGGGGAACATCTACGTGTCCGAGGCCAAGCGTCAGGTCTCGGGCGTCGTGGGTGTGCCCTCGGCGTTCGCCGGTCCCTCGGAGGTGGTGGTGATCGCCGACGCGTCGACCTCCGTCGAGCTCGCCGCCATCGACGTGGTGGTGCAGGCCGAGCACGGGCCCGACGGGTTGGCCTGGCTCGTCACGTGGTCGGAACAGGTGGCCGAGGAGGTCACCGACGCCGTGGCCCGACTGGTGGCGGCGTCGCCCCGCCGGGCCGAGACCGAGGCCACCCTGAGCGAAGGAGGCTACGCGGTGGTCGTCGACGATCCCCAGCAGGCGATCGCCGTGGCCAACAGCATCGCCCCTGAGCACCTCGAGCTGCTGTGCGACGACCCCGACCGTCTGGTCCCCCTGGTTCACGACGCCGGGGCGGTGTTCACCGGTGCCTTCGCTCCCGCCAGCGTCGGGGACTACCTGGCGGGGCCGAGCCATGTGCTCCCGACCAACGGATCGGCGCGATTCGCCAGCGCCCTGCGCGTCGACGATTTCGTCCGCCACATCCATGTGGTGTCGCTGGACGAGCGCGCCCTCGCTGGCGTTGGCCCGCACGTGCGTGCGATCGCCGAGGCCGAGGGCCTCCCCGCCCATGCCGAGTCGGTGCGGCTCAGATGGGAGAGCTAGTGCCGCCGGTTCCCGTGCGAGCCGACCTCGACCTGATCGAGGGCTACCACTCGCCGCAGGTGGACGTGGCCGTCCGGCTCAACACCAACGAGTCGCCCATCGCGCCGCCGCCCGCCTGGGTGGACGCGCTGTGCACGGAGCTGGCCGGCATCGAGTTCCACCGCTATCCCGACCGACGGGCCTGGGCGTTGCGCTCGGCGCTGGCGGAGGTCCACGGCGTCCGCCCCGAGGAGGTGTTCTGCGCCAACGGCTCCAACGAGGTCCTCCAGTGCCTGCTGCTCGCCTTCGGCGGACCCGGCCGGGCGGTGGCCGTGTTCGAGCCGACCTACGCCCTCCACTCCCACATCGCCCGCGTCACCGGCACCGGGGTGGCGACCGGCGAGCGGCTGGCGGACTTTCGCATCGATCTCGACGAGGTGCGCCGGGTGCGCGACGAGGCGGCGCCCGTCGTGACCTTCCTGTGCTCGCCCAACAACCCGTCCGGTCGGGCCGACCCCGAGCATGTGGTCGACGCGGTGCTGGGCCAGGCGCCGGGCCTGGTCGTGGTGGACGAGGCGTACGGCCAGTTCTGCTCATGGTCGGCGCTGTCGATGCTCGGCGACCATGAGCGGCTGGTCGTGGTCAGGACCTTCTCCAAGACGTGGTCGATGGCCGC
>JBPYEZ010000157.1:0-14880 GCA_051984395.1 Acidimicrobiales bacterium
GCGACGTCGCTCGGGCTGCCCTCTGGCACGCCCGTGGGCCGTCCCACGTGGAAGTCACCGCGTACCTCGACGGGGCGGGGTCCCTCGGGGGTGTCGATGTTGACGTCCCGCCCATCGGCGTCGACCAGGTACAGCTCCCAGTGGTGAGGCTGAAGCGCCTCGTGCCAACCGACCTCGATCTTCAGGGCGACGGCCGAGGGAGCGGGTTCGGGGCCAATCATGCTCCACCCCGCTCCGAGGATGAACAGCTTTCCGTCTGCCACCTGGGCGGAGTCGCACAGCAGCATGGTCACCTTCACGAGCGGCCACCGTAGCCCGGCCCGCCAGGCGCCGGGGCGGGGCCACTACCCGCCGCCGGCTGCTAGAGGGCGTGACGGCGCAGCAGCCCTCGGGCGATCACCAGGCGCTGGATCTCGTTCGTGCCCTCGCCGATGATCATCAGCGGAGCGTCGCGGTAGTAGCGCTCCACCGGGAGCTCGGTGCTGTACCCGTAGCCGCCGTGGATGCGCATCGACTCCGTGGCGATCTCGAGGGCCGCCTCGGAGGCGAAGAGCTTCGCCATGCCCGCCTCCACGTCGGCCCGCTCACCGGCGTCGAGCTTCTCGGCCGCCGAGCGGGTCAGCAGGCGAGCGGCCTCCAGCTTGGTCGCCATGTCCGCCAGCTTGAACTGGATCGCCTGGTGTCGGGCGATCGGCACGCCGAATGCCTCGCGCTGCTGGGCGTAGCGGATGGCGGCGTCGAAGGCCGCTCCGGCGACGCCGCAGGCGCGGGCTGCGATGTTCACCCGTCCCAGCTCGAGGGCGCCCAGGATCTGGGGCAGACCCTTGCCGAGCCCCGCCTCTCCCCCGAGGACGGCGTCGGCGGGAACCACATGGCCCTGGTAGGACATCTCGACCGTCTCGACGCCCTTGTAGCCCAGCTTTCCGATCTGCCGCGACACCGTGATGCCGCCCGAGCGGGGGCCGGGCTCCTTCTCGATCATGAAGCAGGTGATGCCTTCGGGTGCCCGCGCCGCCAGCGCCACCATCCCGGCCCGCTCGCCGTTGGTGACCCACATCTTGGTGCCGTCGAGCACGTAGCTGTCACCGTCGCGCCGGGCCCGGCAGCGGAGCGAGGCGGTGTCGCTGCCGGCGTCGGGCTCGCTGAGCGACAACGCGCCACGAAGCTCCCCCGCCGCCAGGCGAGGGAGCCAGCGCGAGCGCTGCTCGGGCGTGCCGTGATGATCGATGAGCGTGGCCACGATCATGTGGGTGTTGAGAACGCCCGTGAGCGACATCCACCCGGCGGCAAGCTCCGCCACGATCCGGGCGTACGTCACGGTGTCGAGTCCCAGTCCTCCGTGCTCGACCGGCATCATGCACCCGAACAGGCCGAGCTCCCGCATGGCCTCCACCAGGTCATCGGGGTAGGCGTCGGCGTGCTCGAGCTCGTTGGCGACCGGGATGACGTCCTTGGCGACGAACGTGCGCACGGCGTCGACCAGGTCGTCGGCCACTGCTGGATCGGTTCGGCTCGACACGGCCGACAGGCTACCGTCGGGCATGCCCGTGCTCATCGGGCTCGTCCATGCCTTCAGATCTCGCAGTGCCGAGCAGCTGTCCGCCGTCGACGAGCTGATCGAGGCGGTACCAGCGGTATGACCGAGCTCGGTCTTCGAAACGACGTCTATCGCCGCCCACTGGCCACCGCCCTCGAACGGCTGGGTGTCGGAGAAGGATGGCGTTGCGTCGACGTCGGGGCGGGCGGAGGCGACGTCAGCGTCGCCGTGGCCGAGATCGTGGGGCGCACCGGACGGGTGTACGCCGTCGACAACGACCCGGGCGCCCGCGACGAGGTGGCCCGTCGGGCCGCGGCCCACGCGCAGGTACTGGCCATCACCCAGGCGGGAGAGGACCTGCTGCTCCCGGAGCCGGTGGACCTCGCCTTCTGCCGGTTCGTGCTCATGCACGTGGTCGAGCCCGTCGCCGTCCTGAGCCGGATGGCCAAGGCGGTGCGTGACGGTGGCTGGGTGGTGGCCCAGGAGCCGATCACGAGCGCCGGCAGGGTCGCTGGGAACCCCCTGACGATGCCCGACGCGCCACACCCCGATGTGGGAGCGCTGCTGCCGGCGCTGGTGGGCCGGGCTGGCCTGGATCTCGTCGATGCCTGGGCGGAAGCGCCCGCCGGCGCCGGCCCCGGTCCCGTCACGGACTACCTCGCCACGCTCACCGAAGTCGACCCCAGAGACGATCCGGTCGTTCTGCCGCCGCTCGTCACCGTCCTGGCTCGCCGGGAGGATCGGTAACCTGCGCGGCGTGATCCCGCCCGATCTGGACGCCGCCGCCGTTGTCGTCGAGCAGGCCACGATGGTGGTCGCCACCGCCGCCCGCCACCTCGCGTCACGCGGAGGACCCGACGAGCACCAGGTCGTCGCCTACGACCTCGCGCACGCGGCGGCGTCGGTCGAGTGCGCCCGGGCCGTCCTCGACTACGGCGCCAAGGGCGAGATCGAGGCCATCCTGGCCTGCACGTTCGTGGCCGACGCGGTGCACGACCTGCTGGGCCGCACCCTCGGCCGTGAGGACGAGTGGGGGACCGAGCCCGGCAGCCTCGACGCCACCTTGCCGTTCGTCCGGGCGTACAGGTCGCCCTCGGTCCTCGCCGAGCTGGCCGGGGAGGAGGGGCCGCGGCACCTCGACGCCGATTTCGAGATGGTCCAGGACACGTTCCGCCGGTTCGCCGAGGAGCAGATCTGGCCCGTCGCCGAAGCGGTGCACCGTCGCAACGAGGACATCCCCGAAGAGATCATCTCCGGGTTGGCGGAGATGGGCGCCTTCGGCCTCTCGGTGCCGGCCGAGTACGGCGGGTTCGCGGCAGGCGGGGAGAGCGACTACATGGGAATGGTCGTCGCCACCGAGGAGCTGTCGCGGGGATCGCTCGGCGCCGGTGGCTCGCTCGTCACCCGGCCCGAGATCCTCACCCGTGCCCTCGTCAAGGGAGGAACGGAGGAGCAGAAGCGGTACTGGCTCCCCAAGCTCGCCAGTGGCGAGGCCATGGTCGCGGTCGCCGTGACCGAGCCTGACTTCGGCTCCGACGTCGCCGGCATCAAGGTCACGGCGACGCGCCGCGGCGGCGGCTGGGTCATCGACGGGGTCAAGACCTGGTGCACGTTCGCGGCGCGCGCCGATGTGCTCATGCTGCTGGCGAGAACCGATCCGGACCGCTCCAAGGCCCACCGCGGGCTGTCGCTCTTCGTCGTCCCCAAGCCTCGCGGTGATGGTCACGGGTTCGTGCTCACCCAGGACCCCGCCGCCCAAGGTCGGACCGGTCCGGCCGGACGTCTCGAGGGCCGGCCCATCGACACCCTCGGCTATCGAGGAATGCACTCCTACGAGCTCGCCTTCGAGGGTTGGTGGGTCGCCGACGACTGCCTGATCGGCGGGGCCGAGGGCGAGGGTCGGGGCTTCTACTACCAGATGGAGGGGTTCGAGAACGGGCGGCTGCAGACCGCCGCCCGCGCCCTGGGCCTGATGCAGGGCGCCTACGAGGCCGCCTACGCCTACGCCGCCGATCGCGTCGTGTTCGGTGCTCGGGAGCTCGACTACCAGCTGACGCGGGCCAAGCTCGCCCGCATGGCCATCATCATCCAGGCCAGCCGTCAGTTCGCCTACCAGGTGGCCCGGCTCATGGCCAAGGGAGAGGGAGCACTCGAGGCCTCCATGATCAAGGCGTACGTGTGCCGGGCGGCCGAGTGGGTGACGCGCGAGGCGATGCAGATCCACGGTGGGATGGGTTACGCGGAGGAGTTCCCGGTCAGCCGGTACTTCGTCGACGCCAGGGTCCTGTCCATCTTCGAAGGAGCCGACGAGACCCTCGCCCTCAAGGTCATCGCCCGCCGGCTGGCCGGCTCCGGCGCGTGATCGACGTCAGCTCTCCACCGTGAGGCCGCGCAGGTAGAACCAGTACGACCTCCAGCGGACCACACCGGTGAGAGGCAACGACAGCAGGGTCCAGAACATCTCCCACGTGCGCCGGTAACCCTCGAGACGGCCCAGCTTCTCGCGCTTGGTGCGGTGAGTCACTCCCCGCATGATCCTCGCCGTGGTCGGCAGATGGCTTTCAGCGACGACCTCGTTGAGCATGATCTCGATCGTGTAGCCGTCGCGTTTCTCCGGCGGGATGGCTTCGAAGACCCAACGGGGCAGGGCGCGCTCGCCCGTCGTCGGGGGCAGCCGGAGCACGAGCGGGTTCCAGGCGCCGTAGTCGAACCACCCCACAGACATCGTGGCGCGTCCCTCGACAAACGGCCCGCAGACCTCGTCGAGGTGCCCGGCTGTGAGCCCGAGCAGATCCGCATCGACGAAGAGCAACGCCGGAGCGTCGGAGGCGGCGACGCCGGCTTCCATGGCGTGTGCCTTCGAGCCGCCACGCTCGCGGGCCGCCTCAGCGCGATGGATGACCTTGGCGCCTGCGGCCGCCGCCCGATCACTGGTCTCGTCGACCGAGCCGTCGTCGACCACAATCACCTCGCGCACGGCCGAGCACCGCAGACACGCATCGACAACATCGGCCACAGTCGCCGCCTCGTTGCGGGCCGGCACCACGGCGTCCATGACGACCGGGTCGGGTGGGCGGTAAGGCACAGGTTCGGCCCCGGCGACCGGCTAGTTGGCGCTGGGCGACAGCCCGGCTCGCTCCCCCCTGGCGACGAACTTGACCGCCATCTTGCGGCTGGCCTCGTCGATCATCTCGTCACCGAACATCACCGCGCCCTTTCGCTCGTCCTCGGTCGCCTGACGGTAGGCGGCGAGGATGGCGAGCGCCCGGTCGTACTGCTCCTGGGTCGGCGAGAAGACCTCGTTGAGGACGGTCACCTGGTCCGGGTTGAGCGCCCACTTGCCGTCGTAGCCGAGTGTTCGCGCCCGGTTGCAGTACTCCCGGAGCGCGTCCAGCTCCCGGATCTTGAGGAACGGGCCGTCGATGACCTGGAGCCCGTTGGCCCGACCGGCCATAAGGATCTTCGAGAGCACGTAGTGGAAGTGATCGCCCGGGTAGTCGGGGATCGACACCCCGCCGGTCAGGACCGGCATCTCCATGGACGCGGCGAAGTCCGCCGGGCCGAACACGATCGTCTCCAGCCGCGGCGACGCAGCGCAGATCTCCTCGACGTTGATGAGGCCTCGGGTCGTCTCGATCTGGGCCTCGATGCCGATGTGACCGGGCGGGAGCCCGGCGTTGATCTCCACCTGGGTCAGCAGGAGATCGAGGGCGACGATCTCCGCCGCCGACTGGGTCTTCGGCAACATCACCTCGTCGAGTCGCTCCCCCGTGTTGGCGACGACCTCGATCACGTCGCCGTAGGTCCACTGGGTGTCCCAGGCGTTGACCCGGACGCACATGACCCGCTCACCCCAGTCCTGGTTCTTGACGGCGTCGACAACCTTGGCCCTCGCCGACTCCTTCTCCAGGGGCGCTACCGAGTCCTCGAGGTCGAGAAACGTCATGTCCGCCGCCACCCCGGGGCCCTTCTCGAGGAAGCGCTCGTTGGAGCCGGGCACCGACAGGCAGGAGCGGCGAGGCAGATCTCTGGATCGCGCTGACATAGACGGGATGCTACGGGCGCCCCCGCCCCGCCGCCAAGCTAGCCCCCGAGCTCGTCTCGCAGGAACGTCAGCAGCTTCTCCCAGGCCTCCCGGGCGGCTGTCATGTCGTAGACCTCGGAACGCTGGTCATTGAAGAAGGCGTGCTGGGTGCCGGGGTAGACGTACATCCGGGCGCGCTTGCCCAGCTTGGAGAGCGTGTCTTCCAGCGCCCGCGCCGCCTCCAGGCCAGCTCCCTCGTCATGCTCGGCGAAGTGTCCCTGGACCGCGGCGTTCAGCTTGGGGTAGTCGGGTTGGGCGTCCGGCCAGGGGATCAGCGGGTAGAAGGGTGCCACGGCCCGCACCGCGTCCGGCCGCTGGCAGGCGAGGACGAGCGCCAGGCCCCCGCCGGCGCTGAAGCCGACGACGCCGACGCCATGGCCCGACGATCGCTGCTTCACTGCGTCGACGGCGCCGCTCATGTCCCGTGCCGCCTCCTCCATGCGCATGGCCATCAGCAGCTTGCCGGCCTCGTCCGGCTCGCGAGCCGTCTGGCCGTGGAACAGGTCGGGGGCCAACGCCACGAAGCCCTGGGCGGCCAAGCGGTCGCACAACTCCTTGATGTGGTCGACCAGGCCCCAGTGCTCCTGGATGACGACGACGCCGGGACCGCTGCCCTCGGTTGCCAGGTAGCCCTGCGCGGTCCCGCCGTTGCTCGCGAAGTCGATGATCTCGCCCATGAACCCGGGACGCTAGTGGGGCGTCGGACCCGTCGCGGGTGCGCCCTACCGTCAGCCGACCTGCCTAAGTAGCTCGGGGGTCACGGGGCACTCGGACCGCATGGCGGCGTCGGCTGGAGTCTCTGGTCCTTCGGGCCCGACCACCTGACTGGCGAGCTCGAGAGGAACCAGCTCCTCGTCGCGGTCCCACGGAGGCTCGGGCGCGCTCTCCACACGCCGACGCATGGCATCCCCCAGGCGGGGTGGCAGCACCCGGCCGGTGCCCGCCACCACCCAGACCGGTGCCCGCGCCTCCCGGGCCACGCTGGCGGCCGCCCTCGATCCAGACACGGCGACGAACTGTCCGGCGGTCATCACCGACGCCTCCAGCAGGACGGCGTCGGCGGCGACGACTGCACTGGCCAGCCCCGACTCGGGGACCTCGCACACCTCCACACCCGACGAACGCAGCCTGCGGGCGAGGCTGGTGGCCTCGCCCAAGGCGTCGACGAGCAGCACCCGTAGGTCGCCTCGTCGCGCCAACGCCCGCCCCACCAGCTCCGGCCAGCCCAGCACCGCCACCGTCGCCTCGCCGGGAAGGAGATCGGCGACCATGTCGGGTGTGTTGTCGGACTCGAGCTCGTCGGCCAGCTTCCACCCTTCTCGGCGAGGATCGGCAGCTGCGAGCATTCGGCACGACAGCCACCAGACGGGGCCCACGGTCGGATGCCGGTCGACCAGGCGTCGACATGCGGTGACGAGCGCAGCCGGATCGTCGCCGAATCCCGCCAACGCCTGAGCCGCTTCCACCGCCAGCAACGTCGGACCGGCTCCATCCGCCCGAGCCACGTACCGAAGCCGCTCGATGGGATGCACCACGGCGACCTTACCAACGACGACCCTCGAATCCCCCGCCGTGCAGGGTTGTCAGCGCAGGATGCCGCCTCGCGTCATCGCCTCGACGTCGAGGGCCTTGTCGACCTCGTCCTCACCGAGCAGGCCCAGCTCGAGCACGACCGTCCGCAGGTCCTTTCCCTCCTCGACCGCCTGCTTGACGACTCTGGCCGCCTGCTCGTAGCCGATGTAGGGATTGAGGGCGGTGGCGATGGCGGGCGACGAGAGCGCGTACGTCCGACAGCGCTCCTCGTTGGCCTCGATGCCCGCCACGCACTTGTCCGCCAGAGCCCGGCTGGCCGATGTGAGCAGACGAACGGACTCGAGCAGGTTGCGGGCGATCACGGGCAGCATGACGTTGAGCTCGAAGTTCCCCGTTGCGCCTCCGAAGGCCACCGCTGCGTCGTTGCCGATGACCTGCGCGACCACCTGGCACACGGCTTCGGGCACGACGGGGTTGACCTTCCCGGGCATGATCGAAGATCCCGGTTGCAGGTCGGGCAGTCGGATCTCGGCCAGTCCCGCCCGCGGCCCGCTCGCCATCCAGCGCAGGTCGTTGCAGATCTTGTAGAGCGACACCGCCACCGTGCGGAGCACACCGGACGCCTCGACCAGCGAGTCGCGCGTGCCCTGCACCTCGAAGTGGTCCCGCGCCTCGGTCAGCGGGAGCCCGAGGCTAGTGGCCAGCTCGTGGATCACTGCCGATGCAAAGCCCTCCGGCGCGTTGAGGCCTGTTCCGACGGCGGTTCCGCCGAGCGGGAGCTCGCCGAGACGCGGCAGGCAGTCGTTCAGCCGTCCCACGCCGGTCTCGACGGCTGCGGCGTAGCCACCGAACTCCTGGCCGAGGGTCACTGGGGTGGCATCCATCAGGTGCGTCCGCCCCGCCTTCACGACGTGGGCGAACCGGCGACTGCGTTCGGTGAGGGCCTGTGCGAGGTGGTCGAGCGCGGGGATGAGGCCGGACACGATGCCACGGCACGCAGCGACGTGGATCGCCGAAGGGAACACGTCGTTGGACGATTGCGACGCGTTGGGCTCGTCGTTCGGTCGGATCTCCCGGCCCAGACGCTCGCCTGCCAGGTTCGCCAGGACCTCGTTGAGGTTCATGTTCGAGGACGTGCCCGACCCCGTCTGGAACACGTCGGCCGGAAAGTGGTCGTCCCAGCTTCCCTCAGCGACCTCCGTCGCCACCCGTTGCAGCGCGTCGGCCACGTCGGCGTCGATGATCCCCAACCGGCCGTTGACCTGGGCAGCGGCGGCCTTGATGGCCGCCAGGGCCGCAATCAACGAGCGATCGATACGCATCCCCGAGATGGGAAAGTTCTCCACCGCCCGCTGCGTCTGAGCCCCCCAGCGGGCGGCGCCCGGGACCCGGACCTCGCCCATCGAGTCGTGCTCGATCCTGTACTCACCACCGCTCGACACGTCGCTCATGGGAAGGACCGTAGCGCCGGGCCCCAGTCCTGCCGACGCCAGGTCGTCTCATCCGTTTGATCCCGGTTTGCACATATATGCAGCAAGACCATAAGTTGCGGTCCCGTCGTGCTCCCCGCTCTTCGGAACGCGTCGGCCCGAGAGACGACCCTCCCCTGGCGCCGGTTCCTCGTGCTCGCCGCTTCGTTCACAACGGTCCTCGTCTACCCAGCGGCAGCGGCTCGCACTCCCGCGGCCGCCGATCCCGGCGCCGACCTACAGGCGCAGGCCAACGCCCTGGCCGCACAGATCCAGGCCGAGAACCAACAGCAGGACCGGCTGACCGAGGAGTACGACCTCGCCAGTATCAAAGCCGGCGCCGTGACGGCCGAGGTGGGGGCGGCCAAGGCGCAGGTCGTCGAAAACCAGACGCGCGTCGACGCCATCCAGAGCCGCGTCCGTGACGACGCCGTCAACGCGTTCATCGATGGTGGCACCAACCAGCCCATCGACGTGCTGAAGGACTCGAGCTACGACTCCCTCCTGCGCCAGCAGTACCTCGATGTGGTGGCGGGAGACCAGCACCAGATCCTGAGCCGTCTCCACCAGGCGCGGCAGGGGCTCGACGCCCGCGAGCATGCGCTCGAGCAGGACCAGCAGTCCGCGCAGGCTGCGCTCGCCGCGGTCGCCAGCGCCGGTCGGGCGGCCGGTGCCCAGGAGGCGATCGAGGAGGCGACCCTCTCTCATGTCAAGGGCGAGTTGGTCGGATTAGTCGCCCAGGCCCAGCAGCAGCGCCAGCCCGCCGGTGCCATCGCCGCCAGCGCCTCCGCATCGGGCGGCGGTCCTGCTCCGCCACCCAACGGCGGGGCGTCCGCTGCTGTGTTCTGGGCCGAGCAGGAGATCGGCAAGCCCTACCAGTACGGCGCCGCCGGCCCCAACTCGTTCGACTGCTCGGGATTGACGATGTGGGCGTGGGAGCACGCCGGCGTATCGCTCCCGCATTCGTCCTCGGACCAGTACAACGACACCACCCGGGTGTCCCAGGCCGACGTGCAGCCGGGGGACCTCATCTTCGAGGACTGGGGCGGCGGCGGGCCGGCGCCGAGTCACGTGGGCATCTACGTGGGCAACGGCCAGATGGTCGACGCCCCGCACTCGGGCGCGAGCGTCGAGTACGACCCCGCCTTCCGTTCGGCGTACTACGGAGCGGGGCGGGTCGGCTAGCGCCCGCCGGGGCCAGACCGCCGATCCGGAAGAGCCTGGAAGACTGAAGCCGTGCGGGCGGCCACGATCGTCGACGGAATGCTGGTCGTCGCCGACCGGCCCGATCCCGCCCCCGAAACCGGCCAGCTGCTGGTGCGCACACGGGCAGCTGGCATCAATGCCGCCGACCTGCTCCAGGTCCAGGGCGGCTACCCCGCTCCCGCCGGCAGCCCGAGCGACATCCCGGGCCTGGAGCTCGCCGGTGAGGTCGTGGCCGTCGGCTCCCACGTCGAGCGGTTCCGACCGGGCGATCGGGTCATGGCCGTGGTGGGCGGCGGCGCCCATGCGGAGCTCGTGGTCGTGCACGAGCGAACAGCGCTCGCCGTCCCCGACAGCGTCGACTGGGAGCAGGCAGGCGGCTTCCCCGAGGCCTTCACGACGGCCCACGACGCCCTGTTCACCCAGTGTCAGCTGGCGCTGGGCGAGCGGCTGGTCGTCCACGGCGCGGCCGGCGGGGTGGGGACCGCCGCCGTGCAGCTGGGCGCGGCCGCAGGCGCCCGAGTGACGGCGACCGTGCGCCGGCCGGAGCTCGGTGCCGCCGTGGCCGAGCTGGGCGCCGAGGTCGTCGGCCCGGAGGAGTTCTCGGCGCGGGGACCGTTCGACGTCGTGCTCGAGCTCGTCGGGGGTCCCAACATGGCCGCCAACCTCGCTTCGCTGGCCATCGGCGGGCGCATCTCCGTAATCGGCGTGGCGGCCGGCACCTCGGCCGAGGTCAACCTCGCCGCCGTGATGATGCTCCGCGCCCGCATCTCCGGTTCGACCCTGCGCGCCCGACCGCTCGAGGCGAAGGCCGACGCCGCCCGACGAGTCGAGAGCCAGGTGGTTCCTCTGCTGGCCAGCGGTCGGCTGGGCGTGCCCATCGCCGCCCGCCTCCCTCTGGAACAGGTCGCCGACGCCTACGACCGCTTCGCCACCCCCGGCAAGCTGGGCAAGGTGATCGTCGTCATGGAGTGACGGCCGGCGGCCGGAGCTGGGGACCCCGCCCGGGGCGGCGGAGCCGCGAGCGGCAGAGCCCGCTAAATGGCGGTCCAGCCCCCATCTACCGTCAGGACCTGACCCGTCACGTAGGTGCTGGCGTCGCTGGCGAGGAAGAGCAGGGCGCCGTCGAGCTCGTCCAGCTCGCCCGCCCGGCCCATCGGAGTCTTGCGCCTGATCCAGCGCTGCCCGCCTTCGTCGGCGAAGAGGACTTCGGTCATCTCGGTGCGGAACCACCCGGGAGCCAGGGCGTTGACCCGTACGCCCCGGCGCGCCCACTGGGCCGCCAGCTCCCGGGTGAGGTTCACCAGCCCTCCCTTGCTGGCCACGTAGCCGGCTTGGGGAATCTGCCCCGACCCCACCAGACCGAGCACCGAGGCCACGTTGACGACCACGCCGCCCTCCCCCTCCAGCATGCGGCGCCCCACGAGCTGAGTGAGGACGAACGCAGCGGTGAGGTTGACATCCAGCACCCCTCGGAAGTGCTCCAACGGCTCGTCTTCGGCGGGCTCCGGGTCCGCCGTGCCGGCGTTGTTCACCAGCACGTCGATGCGACCGTGTCTGTCCAGGGCCAGCGTGACCAGCCGCTCGAGCTCGTCGTCCCGGCTGACATCGCATGCCACCGGGACGGCGCCGTCGAGCTCTCCCGCGAGAGCCTCGAGACGGTCGGCCCGTCGGGCAGCCAGCACCAATCGGGCTCCCGCCCCGTGCAGGACACGGGCGAAGTGCTCGCCGATCCCGCTCGAAGCACCCGTGAGCAGCACCACCCGTCCGTCGATCCGGAACCTGTCGAGCGGATCGACCTCCGCTCTGCTCACCGAAGCGAGGGTCGCGTGGTCGATGTGGTGGGAGAGGGCGTGGGCTTCCCAGCCGGGGCATCCGCGCCCGGGGTGGCCGACATCACGACAGAGTCCCGCGTGCTGACGACGAAGGTGTGTGCCGTGGACCACTGCATGCCCGGAAGCAGCTTCGTCCCGTTCTCTGGCGCAGCCGGTATGCCCGGAGCCTGGGCGTAGGAGATGAAGTTCACCCACGCGCTGTTGATGTCCAGCTCCATGGCCCGCACTGCGCCGGCGTGGGCCAGGACCTGGGCCAGCGTGTACACGCTGAGCCCGGGACCTCCGGCGTACACGAGCGCGCCGTTCGCCGTGACGCCCACTCCCGAGCGCCAGGCGAGGATCGCGTTGCCGAACGTCGCGCCCCAGTTGACGTTCGAGTCGCTCTGCAGCCCGGGAACTGGAGTGCCGCCGTCGACGATCAGGGCCAGGTTCTGGCGCACCGAGACGATGTTGGGGGCCATGACGGCGTCTCTCCCCCACTTCGCGACCGTCGGCACCCCGCCGCCCCGAATGACTAGGGAGGCGGCCCCGTCCACGAGAGGCTTGGCGTAGCGGCCGTCGGCGTAGTACCCGCCCCGGGAGTCCTGGAGGCGGAAGCCCGAGTTGAAGATGCTCACCAGATCCGGACGCTGTTCGGGGGTCACGGGCAGCATGGTGGGCCAGGTGCCGCCAGGGACCTCCGACCCGGAGTACAGCTTGGCCCGGAGCAGGTCGGTGTCCATCCACGCCACGCCGGTGACGATGCTGGTGTGGACAGCGTCGGGCCGCACGAAGGCCGAGTACTCGGCCGGCAGCCCACCCACCGGACGACCGATCGGATGCCAGTCGCCCTCACCCGGCAGTGGTGGGCTCGCCAACGGAACGATCGGACCCGGGGGCTGAAGATGCGGGGGACCCTTGGCGACGGGCGCCTTGGTCGAGGAGCCCGTCGACGGGATGAGGCCGGGCGCGGGGCGCCCGCCCTTCGGGGGCTGGTGGTGCAGGTACCACTCCCGCTCGACCCAGCGGACGATGCTGGCGCCTCCGTGGTCCCGCACCCATTCGACTGCGTTGGCACCGAGGCCGGCGCCGCCGGGGACGGCCAAAGCGTGGCCGAATGACCAGCCGAACCAGGTCGTGGTAATGAGCAGCAAGGCGGCGAGACAAGCACGGATTATCCGGCCCCGGGTCGAGACGTCCGTCCAGAGGTGGAGCCGGCGGCGATGCCGGCGTCGGCGAAGTCGATGGTTCGGCGTCCCAGGTATCTCGGGACGCGGCCCCGGAGGAGGGGGCATCTGCTCGAGTACGTCGAGCCGGGTGTCTAAGTCCTCAGTCGCCACTGCAGTGAAGTATGGCCAAAGGTCGTTAGGCGGGATGGTCATGCACGGGTGTGCACGAAAGCCCCCCCTCAACTTCATTCTACGTCTCGGCCGATTACTCCTCGGTCATCCGAGCCATGCCCCTACGCCGGTAGGGGTCAGATTCCGAGATCGAGCTGGGCCGGCTCCGGTGGCCGTGTAGGTCTCTCGCCGGGCTCGGGCTGCGGCTCCAGATCGCGGGCCGATCTCCGGCCACGAGGCGCGAGCACCTGATCGGTCGTGGCCGGCATCGTAGGACCCGTTTGATCGGAGCGGCGACTCCGTCGGCGGGCCTGGGCGGCGTCGACCAGGCGCGCCACCTGGCTGCTGAGCTGGCGCTGCTCCGAGCTGGGTAGATAGGCGCTCCGGCGGTAGCGGCGTCGATAGGTCTCGACGAGCTCGGGATATGCCCGCTCGAGCCAAGCCATGTAGTGCTCCCGCACCCCGGGGCGAAGGTGCAGGGCGACGGTCGTCACCGACACCGCCCCGGCCTCGACGCAGGCCTCCACCACCTCCTCGAGCTGGTCGGAGTGGTCGGAGAGGCCGGGTAGCACCGGAGCGATCAGCACTCCGCAGGGGACTCCGGCCTTGTTCAGGCGAGCCACCGCGGCCACCCTCTGGCGCGGGTGCGGCGTGCCGGGCTCGGTGGCGCGCCACACCGCATCGTCGAGGGTTCCGATCGACAGGTTGGCCCTCACGCTCGTCTGCCGGGCCCCCGCGGACAGACGATCGAGGTCGCCCAGTATGAGCGTCGACTTCGTGAGGATCGAGAACGGATTCTGCGCTGCGACCAGCGCGTCGATGATCCCTCTCGTCAAGCGGTACTTGCCCTCCGCCGGCTGATAAGGGTCGGTGTTCGTGCCCATTGCGATGTGCTCACCACGCCACTTCGAGCTGGCCAGCTCGGCTCGAACCCTCTCGACCGCGTTGACCTTTACGACGATCCGCCGCTCGAAGTCCTCGCCGATGTTCAGCCCCAGATAGTCGTGCGTCGGCCGGGCAAAACAGTTGTGGCTCACGACCCCGTTGGCAATGAAGTCCCCCGTGCCCGTGGTGATGTCGTACATCGGCAGCTCCTCGCCGAGGGGCCGAACTGAAGCGACTCCGAGGGCTGCGTCGCTCTTCAATGCAGTCCCTTCGATGGTCCGTTTCCTCGTGATGGCAGGATCGACGGTCTGAAAGAAGCGCAGATTCTCGCGAAGGCCGCCGCGAATCCTGACGCACCTCACCGAACGCGAGCTCTTCTCGACGAGCGCATCGAAGCCCAGATATCGCAGGCAGGACTCAGTCCAGTGAATGATTCCGTCGTCGGTATTGGAGATCCGGATACAACCGGAGTACGAGCCTTCGGCGTCGAAGATCCCAGCCAGGAAGCCCTTCATCCATGCGGGCGAGGCTGCTTCTGGCCATTCAACGATGTCCCTAACTGCCGTCACGCCGGCGAGTGACTGGGTTCTGATTGCGTGGATCGCCCTGTAGGTGCCCACCGCCTCCTTGAACGAGAACGATCGCGTGGCCACATCCCCCTCGAGTAGGAAGCTCTGAGCTCGTCGGAGCGCTTCGATGTCCGTGAGGGCAAGACGAAATCGGTGAACGTCGCCGTTCGCGCGACCAGGCCTTTCGTACCTGTAGCTCCCGAGGTGACCGTCTCCGCGGATCAGCCCACAGAGGTATCCCCGTCGGTAATCGGGCGTGTGGCCCGGTGGCGTCGCGAGGTGGCCGGTGCCCATCAGCTTGTTGTTGAGGGTGAGGTGCGGACGACGGTGAGGACCCCACTCGCCGACAGTCACGTGCGTCCACCCGCGATACGTGAGAAATCGGTGGTCACCGCTGGCGATCAGCTCCGTCCCGTCCTCCAGAACAATCTGGTAGGCGGGCTTGC
>JBPYEZ010000158.1:0-2632 GCA_051984395.1 Acidimicrobiales bacterium
AGCGGCTCAACTAGTCAGGCGTATTAACTAGACGACGCCCGTCAGCGCCGCCACCAGAGGTAGATCTCGGTCGTGTAGGAGAACCGCATTGGGTCGGGCTGAGCCGCGGCCAGCGCCTCGATCTCGGCGATCGCCTTTCTACGCTCGGCCTCGGAAAGGGCGGCCATGATGCTGGTGGACATCACGCGGTCGACGAGACCGCTCCGATCCAGCTCCTGATGGTGAGGAAGAGTCCGCTCCTCCAGCGGCCCGAACAGGTCGGTCCCTTCGAAGACCGATTTCCACCGGCCGCTGCGGTGGGCGGGGACGTCCCCCCGATGCCTGGAGACCATCTTCTCCAGGGCGCGCTGCAGCGGATCGTCGAGATCGCGGCGATTCCACACCAGAGCAAGCGCGCCACCAGGACTCAGGACGCGGTGGATCTCGGCCAGCGCCTCGGGCGTGGCGAACCAGTGGAAGGCCTGGGCGACAGTTATGGCGTCGGCGAAGCCCTCGGGCAACGGCATGTCCTCCGCCGTGCCGTCGACGATTTCAACACCCGGCACCACCCGCCCCAGCTCGTCTCGCACGCCGGCCACCGGCTCGACCGCCACAACCCGGGCCCCCGTCGGCAGGAGCAACCGTGTCAGCTTTCCGGTCCCCGCGGCCAGGTCGACGACCGTGCGCCCTGGCCCGAGAGCCAGCCGGTCGCGAAGCCAGTCGACCGCCTCGGCCGGGTAGTTCGGCCGGCCTCGCTCATAAGCCTCCGCAGCACGCCCGAAACCGACCGCGGCGCGGGGGTGAACGACCACGGCCCCATACTCACACGCCAGGGGCCGCGAAGGATCCAGCAGCCCCGCAGGTACTGTCGACCGCGTGTGTGGACGCTTCGTGGCCGCCACTCCGCCGTCGGTCCTCGCCGAGCGGTTCATGGTCGACGAGATCGTGGTGGACGACCGCCCTCCGAGCTGGAACGTCGCCCCCACAGCGGACGTCTACGCCGTGGCCCGCTCGAAGCAGGGCTCGCGACGCCTCGGCACGCTGCGTTGGGGGTTGGTCCCGTCGTGGGCCGACAACCCGGGGTCGGGCGGCCGACACATCAACGCGCGGGCTGAGACCGTGGCCACCAACGGCATCTTCAGGGAGTCGTTCGCCCGGCGGCGGTGCCTCATTCCGGCCGACGGCTTCTACGAATGGCGGGGCCCGGCGGAACCGGGCGAGGCGAAGCAACCGTTCTTCATCGGGGCCAGGGACGGCGAGCCGCTTGCCCTCGCCGGGGTCTGGGACGCATGGCGCGACGCCGAAGACCGCTGGCTGCGCACGTGCGCAATCATCACCACGAAGGCCAACGAGATCGTGGCGCCCCTTCACGACCGGATGCCGGTGGTGCTGCCCGAGGAGGCCTGGGCCGGGTGGTTGGACCCGAGCGAGCTCGACGTACGCGGGGCCCGCGCCCTGCTCGTGCCGTCGGCGGCCGGCCTGCTCGAGAGGCATCCCGTCTCCAGCTCGGTGAACCACGTCCGCAACGACGGTCCTGAGCTGGTCGAGAGGCTCCCAGCTGAGCAGGGCGGGTAGGGTTCCCCGGCATGGCAGGCATCCTCGCTTACGGAACCTACGTGCCGTACAACCGCCTGGAGCGGGCGACCATCGCGGCCGCGCTCGGCAGCGCTGGCGGAAGGGGTACGAGGGCCGTGGCGTCCTACGACGAGGACAGCACGTCGATGGCGGTGGAGGCGGCGCGGGTGGCGCTCCGCTCGGCCCCTCCGGGGACCCGGCCCCAGGCCATCTATGTGTCGACCACGTCGCCGCCATACCTCGACAAGACCAACGCCACGGCCGTTCACGCCGCCCTCGGCCTCGATCCCTCGTCGGTGGCGGCCGACCTCAACGGGTCGGTGCGGTCGGCGGTGACCGCCCTGGGCCTGGCCCTGGATTCCTCGACCGGCCCCGTCCTGGTGGTCGCCTCGGACGTGCGCACCGGACTGGCCGGAGGCGCCGACGAGCGTGACGGCGGCGACGGGGCCATCGCCTTTCTCGTGGGGCCGGATGAGTCGGGACTTCCCGTACTGGCCGAGCCAGTGGCCGCCGCGTCCTCGACCGCCGAGTTCCGCGACCGGTGGCGCACTCCCGGTGACGTCGCCTCGGAGACGTGGGAGGAGCGCTTCGGCGAGCACGCTTACCTCCCCCTCGCCGAGGCGGCCTTCACCCACGCCCTCAAGGACGCAGGGTTGACGGCCGACGAGATCGACCACCTGCTCGTCACGGGCACCCACAGTCGGGCGGCGCGGCGCTTCCTGTCCCTGTCGGGTGCGCGACGCGAGGCGGTGGCACCGGATCTCACGCCTGCCATCGGCAACGCCGGCGCCGCCCAGCCCGGCCTGATGCTGGCGGCGGCTCTGGACCGGGCGGAGCCCGGACAGGTGATCGCCCTGGTGACGCTGGCCGACGGCGCCGACGTCCGCCTGTTCCGCGCCACCGAGGCCCTCACCGGCTTCGCCGAACGCCGGGCCAGCACGCTGGCCGAGCAGATCGAGTCCGGCCGCCCCGGCCTCTCCTATGCCTCGTTCCTGACGTGGCGGGGCCAGCTGGTCCGGGAGCCACCGCGCCGCCCCGACCCCGACGCGCCGGCGGCTCCGCCCTCGTTCCGGACCGA
>JBPYEZ010000159.1:0-26400 GCA_051984395.1 Acidimicrobiales bacterium
TCGTCCCCGCCGGCGTGGACGGGTGCGCGCGGGCGCGCCGGCTGATCCGGTAGCTCCTCGGGCGGCGGCTCGCCTTCCTTGTCGCCCGGGCGGATGTCGGCTGGGACCGTGGCGTAGCCGCCGTCAGCCGAGCGCACGACCACCTGCGACCGCTTGCGCAGTCCGGCCTTGGGGGCGCGCGACAGCTCCTTGCAGATCTGGTACGTGGCCAGGCCCACCACGATGGGAACCGTCGGGGTCCCGAGGCGGAACGTCCACAGCACGCCGTTGAGGGACACCCTGAGCGTGTTGGCCAGCACGTCGGTCGAGCTGGCCAGGAAGAGCATGACGTAGAAGGACAGGACGCCGACCCCGATTGCGGTGCGCACGGGTTGGTCGCGGGGTCGATCCAGCTCGTGATGCTCGATCTTCACGTCCTCCTTTTTGAACCTGGCCTCGATGAAGGGCCAGAGGTAGAGAACCCCGAAGGTCAGACCGGGCAGCAGGACGGCGGGATAGAAGGGCGCCGAGATCAGGTAGCGACTGGCGAACTGCGTCTCCCAGGCCGGCATGATCCGCAGGGCGCCGTCCAACCATCCCATGTACCAGTCCGGCTGCACGGCATAGCTGACCTTGAACGGCTCGTACGAGCCGTATAGCCAGATGGGGTTGATCTGGAACAGCCCGCCCATGAGCGCGAGCCCACCGAAGATGATGAAGAAGAAGCCGACGGTCTTGGCCGTGTAGGTGGGCCAGAAGGACGACCCCACGACTCTTCGGTTCGATTTGTCCTTGCCAGGGAAGTCGGTGTGCTTCTGGTGCCACATGATCCCCAGGTGGGCAGCGAGCAGGATGGCGATGACGGCGGGGATTATGAGGATGTGCAGCGAGTAGAACCGGGGGATGATGTCGCCGTTGCCGGGGAAGTTGCCGCCCCAGAGCAGGAATGCCCCCCACGTCCCGATGAGGGGGATCGAGAGGAAGATCGAGAAGGCGATGCGCAGGCCGGCGCCCGAGATCTGGTCGTCGGGCAGTGAGTACCCGATGAACCCGTTCACGATGACCAGGATCAGCATCGTGAGCCCGATCATGTAGTTGAGCTCGCGGGGGCGTCGGAACGCTCCGGTGAAGAAGATCCGGCACAGGTGGACAACGACGGCGGCGGCGAAGATGTCGGCCGCCCAGTGGTGCATCTGCCGCATGACGAGCCCGGCCCGCACGTTGAGGCTGATGTTCACCGTCGACTGATAGGCCTCCGAGACCCTCTGTCCCCGCAACGGCAGGTAGCTGCCGCGGTAGACGACCTCATGGGTCGACGGCACGAAGAACAGGGTCAGGAAGATCCCGGTGATGATCAGGATCACGAAGGAGTACATCGCGATCTCGCCGAGCAGGAAGGACCAGTGGTCCGGGAAGATCTTGTTCAGGGTGGTCCTGCCGAACCGGGCGACTCCGAAGCGGTCGTCGAACCACTTCGCCAGCTCGACGGTGCTGCCTTCGATCGTGGGACGCGGCCGCTCGGGCTTCTCGCGGGATCGCAGCGTGGGTCGCTTGATCACTGGTTCACACCCGTCGGAGGATTGGGCCTCGGAGGAGTCAAGGTCGTCGACGTGTTGCGTTCCCAGAAGCCGGGCCCGACCGGCTCCTGGTAGTCCGACTGGGCTCTCAGGAACCCGTCACCGTTGTCCATGATAGGGAGCTGAGGGATGAGGCGCGGTGCTGGGCCGAAGATGGGTCGAGCACCGTCGAGGATGGTGAACACCGACTGGTGGCACGGGCAGAGGAGCTGCTGCACCTGCTGCTGGTACAGGCTCACCGGGCAGCCGGCGTGCGTGCACAGCTTGGAGTAGGCGAGGTAGCCGTGCGGCGACCACGTCTCCCGCCCCGGCAGTGTCGTGATGGGGATCGACGACGCCCTGATGAGCAGCGTCTGGGAGACGGCATCGCCTGCGTGGCCCTCGGGGAACACGGTCAGCACGCCACCCACGTCGACGTCGTTGGCCCCGACCGGGGTGCCGTCGATCCGCACCAATCTGGAGCCGCGGCGGAACTGCGTGTAGTCGAGGCCGTTCCCTGGACGAGGCCCGTACAGCGAGCGGATGAACGGAAAGATGCCGACGATCGAGAACAGGCCGATGGCCGCGCCCAGGAGGACGCCGAGAAAGCCCCGCCGCTCGACGGCAACTTGACCCCGCGAGAAGGCGTTGCCGAAGGCGCGCCGGTCGTCGGGCGTCGTGGGCAGCTCGTGGCGGTCCTCGACGAAGGGACCCTGCGGCATGAGGTACTTGCCCCACGCAGCCACGCCGACGCCGATGCCGCCGAGCGACACCCCCAACAGCGCACCCTCGGCCTGGGTCTGGCCGCCGAGCGAGTAGATGATGCCCAAGCCGATGGCCCCCGCCGCGCTGGCGAGGAAGCACAGGGCGACGAAGTTCTCCGCCCGCCGGGGGCGCTGGACGGGGATATCCATGTGGAGGTCCTCGACCGCCGTGGCGGTCGTGGTCCCGCCCCCCGGGCCAGGGGTCTCGGGAGGTGCGCCGAGGGCGTCCCCGCCGGGGTTCTCGCCGCCCGAGCCGATCTGCTCGTGCCCGCTGTCGCCTTCGCCGCCTGGGCTCACGTCGTTGCTCCTGCTCTGATGCCGATCCAGTAGGCCGCCAGTATCAGCACGCCCAGCCCCACCACGATGGCGAAGAAGCCCTCGGTCACCGGCCCCACGTGGCCCAGCCCGAAGCCTCCGGTGTTGGCGGGGTGCTGCAGGTACCTGACGTACTTCACGATGTCGTTGACGTCCTGGTCGCTGAGGGTCCCTGGCCCGAACCGGGGCATGTTCCCCGGGCCCGTCCGGATGGCCTCGGCGATCTGGGTCGGCGTGGCCTGGTAGAGCGTCGGAGCGAAGGCGCTGTTGGCCAGGGCGTCACCGGTGCCGGTGATCACGTGGCAGCCGGCGCAGTTCAGCCCGAACATGTCGTTGCCGTTCGAGACGTTGGCGGCCTGCTGGTTCAGGGCGGGGATGCCGGGCCCGCCCGGCCCGAGGGACGTCACGAACGAGACGATGGAGAGCTGCTGGGTCCGGCTGAACAGCACGGGCTTGCGCACCGCCTGGGCACCCGGATAGGCGAGCGGCATCCGCCCCGTCGAGACCCAGAAGTCGACGGTGGCCGCGCCCACCCCGACGAGGTTGGGCCCCCGGTCGGTCCCCTCGGCGTTCAGCCCGTGGCAGCTGGAGCAGTTGTTGACGAACAGTTGCTGTCCCGTCCCCGCCAGCCGGGTCGGAACCGGCAGCGTCGGGGACGTGGCCGACGACGCTGAGGTCGACGGCGTCGTCGTCGCCGTACCGCCCGGCAGGGTGGTTGCCGGCGACGGGGTGCTGGTCGGCGGCAGCGGGGACGCCGGCGCCTGCGCCCGGGCAGGGGTCGAGCTGCCGCCGAACGACAGCAGTCCGAGGGCGACCACGAAGGACACCAGCGCGGCGGGTAGGAGGAACCGATTGCGTATCACGTCTAATGCAGGAGGAAGAGGGAGGCGAACAGGCCCACCCAGACGATGTCGACGAAGTGCCAGTAGTAGGCCACGGCCTGGAACGCAGGAATCTCCCCCGGATCGCCCCGAGGTCCGATCATGCGGCCGAGCAGGGCGACCATAGCGAGCAGGCCGAGGGTCACGTGCAGGGCGTGCAGGCCCGACATCATAAAGAACATCGAGCCGTAGGCGTTGGTCTTGGGCGTGAAGTCGACCGTCAGCCACTCGTGGAACTGGTTGGCCACGAAGGCCGCGCCCAAGAGGAAGCTCATGATGAGCCAGAACCGGGACGAGCTACGGAGGCCCTTCTCTTCCTGCCACACGGCGTGCTGCATGGTGACGCTCGACGAGACCAGGATGAAGGTGAAGATGCCGGCCACGATGGGCTCGAGATGGACCGGCGGGGGTGGCCAGGGGTTGCCGTCGTGGGCCCGGATCGTGAAGTAGGAGGCGAACAGGCCGCTGAAGAACATCAGCTCGGAGGCCAGCCAGATGATGGTCCCGACGCCCACCATGGACGGACGCTTGGCGTGCGCCGGTCCGAAGGGCTGGGTCCGGTCGACCGGGAGGGCCTGACTCACGGGTCCAGTTCTTAGTCGAAGGGGCCGCCACCGATCACATCGGCGCCGACCGGCTCGGGCGAGCCCGCGGAGGGCGCCATGGCCGACGGCAGAGGCCGCTCGTGCACGACCGTGAGGCGCCGGGTGGCGCGGGTCAAGGCCACGTAGAGGGCCCGCAGGCCCTGGAGCTCCTCGTCGACGATCGAGGCGGGCTCCACCACGACCACCGAGTCGAACTCGAGGCCCTTGACCACCTCGACGGGGACCACGGTGATGGCGAAGTCGAGCCCGTCGCGGCGGGCCTCGCCGAACGACACGCCGGCGCGGCGCAGACCCTCGGCCAGTGCCGGCGCCAGCGAGCCGGGGGCCACCACGCCCACCGTCCCACCACGGACCACCGCCGCCTCGTGGTCAGCCCGCGCCACGGCCCCGGCGACGAGGCCGCCGGGCTCGGCGGCGAACACGCCAGGAGCCTCGCCCGTCGCCCGGGCCGATCGCGGGGGACGGACGAACGGTGCCGCCTCTTGGAGGACCCGGCTCGACATCCTCATGACCTCGTCCGGCGTGCGGTAGTTGACGCTCAGCTCCACCGTCCGCGCCGATCGGCCGGGCGCCAGGTGGGCCAGGACCTCGGACCACGCCGTCGGAGCGACGGGGCCGGTCGCCTGTGCCAGGTCGCCGACGACGGTCATCGAGCCCGACAGCGAGCGGCGCGACACCATACGCAGCTGCATCGGCGACAGGTCCTGGGCCTCGTCGACGACGATGTGGCCGTACGAACGCGGCTCGTCCTCGCCACGGAACGACACCGGCCCCAGCAGCACCCGGGCCTCGTCGATCAGGGGGAGGTCGGCGACCGACCACGGGATCTCGTCCAGCGAGCTGCTCCGGGGTCGGTACAGGGCGCCCAGCTCGTGATCGGCCAGCCCGGCTCTGCGGCCGGCGAGGCGCAGGAGGGGAGGCGCCCCGTAGAGGTCGTGCAGCAGCTCCTCGGGCAGCAGGCGGGGCCACATGCGGTCGAGGGCCTCGGCCAACGCGGGCACCCGGCGGACCTCGCTGATGAACTCGTCGTCCGCCACCTCGAGGCCCGCGTCCCGGTCCGCCCCCATGCGCCCCAACGACTGCCGGTACCGAGCCAGCAAGCGCCGTCCCACCAGGCTCTCGAGCTGCCTACGGCGGGAGTTATGGGTGCCCGGGCGCCGGCGGACCGCGTTCACCACCTCGGCCGAGTCCTCGGCCGTGAGGCGCAGCACCGCGGATGCGAACGGCACCTCGACGTCGCGGGTCAGCGATCGTTGCCGGTCCCGCACCGCCCGCCCGATCAGGGCGGCCATCCTGATGTCGCCCTTCAGGGCCGCGGTGCCCGGGTCGTCCGACCCCCGAACCTCGACGCCGCTGACCAGGCTCTCGGCCGTGCTCAGCACGACGCCGGTCTCGCCCAGCGACGGCAGCACCTGCTCGATGTAACGCAGGAACACCCGGTTGGGCCCCACGACGAGCAGGCCCTGACGCTCGAGGGGAAAGCGATGGGTGTACAGCAGATAGGCGGCGCGGTGGAGGGCGACGGCGGTCTTGCCGGTTCCCGGCCCGCCCTGGACGACGACCACGCCGGGAAGCGGCGCCCGGATGATCTCGTCCTGCTCCCGCTGGACGGTGGCCACGATGTCGCGCATGTGGCCCGAACGGGACCGGTCGAGGGCTGCCAGCAGGGCGCCCGACCCGACAAGGCCGTCGCTGTCACCGTCGGCCACCGCCTCCTCACGGCCCGACTTCCCGGGGGGGATGGCGAGGAGCTCGTCCTCGATGCCCAGCAGCCGTCGACCCTCGGTCGAGAAGTGCCTGCGCCGGACGAGGCCCATCGGGTGGCGGGCCGTCGCCCGGTAGAAGGGCTCGGCGATGGGCGCCCGCCAGTCCACCACCAGCGGCTCGTGATCGGCCCCCGACACGGCGAGCCGGCCGATGTAGAACGTCTCCCGGGCGCTGCCCTCCACGCCGTCGCCGGCGCCATGGGTGTCGTCGGGCCGTCCCCCCGGGCCAGCGGTGTCGTCGGGCCGGCCTCCCGGGCCGGCGGTGTGGGACTCGGGGGCGGCCCGGTCGATGCGGCCGAAGCACAGCGAGTGGCGGCCGATCTCCAGCTGGTCGAGGCGCTGCAAGCTGGTGCGGACGATGACGTCCCGCTCCTGCCGCGCCTGGTGGGTGCCGCCCTTGCCCTGGTCGAGGACCGCCTCGAGCCTCCGCCGGGCGGCATCGCGCATGGCCGCCAGCCGCCCGTAGGCGTTGTCGATGTAGGCCTGCTCGCTCTCGAGATCGGGATGGGGCACCGGCAGGTCCGGGGTCGGTCCACCGTGGGCGGGACAGGCCATTCTAATACCGTTCAGCGGCGCGGCCGCACGCCCGGCGACGGCCCCGCGGTCGGCGCAGGTAACGTCGCCGCGTGCCGCTCGAGGACTCGCCCTTCCTGCGGGCCTGCCGGTGCCGGCCCGCCGATCGGGTGCCCGTCTGGTTCATGCGCCAGGCAGGCCGGTCGCTCCCCGAGTACCGGGCCCTCCGCGGAGACGGAAGCATCCTGGAGGCCATCGCCCGGCCCGAGCTCGCCGCCGAGCTGACCCTGCAGCCGGTCACGCGCTATGGCGTCGACGCCGCCATCCTGTTCTCAGACATCGTGGTTCCGGTGGCGTCGATCGGGTTCGGCGTCGACGTGGCGCCGGGGGTGGGCCCGGTCGTGGAGAGCCCGTTCTCCGGTCTGGCCGATCTGGCCCGCATCAGGCCCCTCGAGCCGGAGAAAGACATCCCCTACGTGCTGGACACGGTGCGGCTCGTGGTGCAGGAGCTGGACGTCCCCCTCATCGGCTTCGCCGGCGGGCCCTTCACGGTGGCCAGCTACCTGGTCGAGGGAGGGCCGTCACGCACCTACGCCCGGACCAAGACCCTGATGCGGACCGACCCGCAGACGTGGTGCCAGCTGGCAGAGGTGCTCGCCGACCAGGCCTTGGCGTCGCTGCGTGCCCAGGTGCTCGCCGGCGCCACCGCCGTCCAGCTCTTCGACAGCTGGATCGGCGTCCTGTCCCCCGACGACTATCGGGAGCTGGTCCTGCCGGCCACGCGCCGCGTGTTCACCGGGCTGGCAGACCTGGGCGTGCCCCGCATCCACTTCGGGGTCGGGACCGGGGAGCTGCTGTCGCTCATGGCTGCCGCCGGTGCCGACGTCGTCGGCGTGGACTGGCGGGTACCCCTCGACGTCGCCCGCCAGCGGGTGGGACCGGGGAGGGCGATCCAGGGAAACCTCGACCCCGCCAGCTGCCTGGCGCCGTGGGAGGTCGTGGCCCCCCTGGCGCGCAAGGTGCTCGCCGAGGCCGGCGGACGACCGGGCCACGTGTTCAACCTCGGACACGGCGTGCTGCCCGAGACCGACCCCGACGTGCTGCACCGGATCGTGGACCTGGTCCACGAGGAGGGTCGGGCCGGATGACACCTGCAGCCCACGTGGTGGTCGTCGGAGGAGGCATCACGGGTCTGGCGGCGGCGTGGGAGCTGTCGGCTCCGGCGGCCGGCACGCGTCCCACCACGGTGACGGTGCTCGAGGCCGGAGCCCGCCTCGGCGGCAAGATCGACCGCCAGGAGGTGGGGGGTCAGGACGTCGAGGCCGGGCCCGACGCGTTCGTCGCCCGGGCGCCCGACGCCGTCGCCCTGTGCCAGGAGCTCGGGCTCGGTGACGAGCTGATCCCTCCGGCCACCAACACCGCCCTCGTCTGGACGCGCGGTCGACTCCGCCACCTCCCCGACGACACCGTGCTGGGGGTGCCGACGCGACTGCGGACGCTGGGAGCCTCGAGGATCGTCTCACTCGCCGGAGTCGCCCGCGCCGGCCTCGACCTCGTCCTGCCCGCCGATTCCCCGGCCGACGACCGTTCCGTCGCCGCCCTCGTCGATGCCCGGCTCGGACGAGAGGTCCGCCAGCGCCTGGTCGACCCGCTCCTGGGAGGCATCCACGCCGGCTCGACCGAGCACCTGAGCCTGGCGGCCACGGCGCCGCAGCTCGACGCCGCCAGCCGCCAGCACCGAAGCCTGCTGCGCGGGCTGCGCCCGGCGCCGCCCGAGCCCGGCGCCGCGCCCACCCCCGTCTTCCTCGCCCTGCGCAGCGGGCTCGGGCGCCTCGTCGAGCAGCTCTCGCGCCAGTTGGCCGGGCGCGGCGTCGAGGTGCGCACCACCGCCCCCGTCGAGAAGCTCGAGCGAGCCGGGGGGCGCTGGCAGGTCGGCACGCCCGGTGGGCCCGTGGCGGCGGATGGCGTGGTGCTCGCCGTGCCCTCGTTCGTCGCCGCCGACCTGCTCGCGTCCCACCTACCCGAGACGGCACCGGAGCTGGGGGCCATCGAGCACGCGTCAGTGGTGCTCGTCACGCTGGCCTTTCCGTCAGCCGCCGTCTCGATGACGCCGGGAGTCAGCGGCTTTCTCGCTCCCCGGGTGGACGGGCATCTCTTGACCGCGTGCACCTGGCTGTCGGCCAAGTGGCCTCACCTCGGGCGGTCCGACACAGCCCTGCTCCGGGTGTCAGCCGGCCGATGGGGAGACGATCGCGCCCTGCGCATGGGCGACGAGGAGCTCGTGGGCCAGGTGCGGGCGGAGTTGCAGGAGGCCATGGGCATCACCGGGCGCCCCGACGCCGTGTCTGTCACCCGCTGGCCCCGCGCCTTCCCGCAGTACCAGGTCGGTCACCTGGCGCGGCTGGCCCGCGTCCAGGCTGCCCTGGATGGCGAGCCGGGCCTGGTCGTCGCCGGCGCCTCCTACGGAGGGGTGGGCATACCCGCCTGCATCGGCCAGGGCCGCCACGGGGCCCGGGCCGTGCTCGATCGACTGGCGGCTGATGCCCGGCGATGAGCCTGCAGTCGTGCAGGGGCCCATCCGCCGCCGGTGTGGGGTTGGCGAGGCGAATTTGGGAGAATCGACAGAGCTGGGCCGGAGGAGGAGGTGATGAGGTGGCCAGGGCTATCTGGAGCGGATCGATCAGCTTCGGGCTGGTCAACGTGCCCGTAAAGCTGTTCACCAGCGTGCGGAAGAAGGACGTGCGCTTCAACCAGCTCCACGCTGCCGACGGCGTGCGCATCCAGCAGAAGCGGGTGTGCCCCGCCGACGGCGAGGAGGTGGCATGGGACGACCTGGTGAAGGGCTACGAGGTGAGCCCGGGCCAGTACGTCGTGGTGACCAACGAGGAGCTCGACGCGCTCGACCCGGAGGCCACCCACACCGTGGACATCGAGGACTTCGTCGCCCTCGAGGAGATCGACCCGCTCTACTTCGACTCGTCCTACTACCTCGTGCCCGACGCCTCCGGGGTCAAGCCGTACCGTCTGCTGCTCGACGCCATGACCGAGAGCGGGCGGGTGGGCATCGGCCGGGTGGTGCTGCGCACCAAGCAGTACCTGTGCGCCGTGCGGCCCCTCGGCGAGGCCCTCGTCCTCACGACGATGAACTTCGCCGACGAGGTGTCGCCGACCGATGACCTGGAAGGGCTGCCCGGAGCGGGGGCGGAGGCGTCGAGTCGCGAGATGAAGGTGGCCAAGCAGCTGATCGACTCGCTCACGGCCAAGTTCGAGCCGGACAAGTACCACGACAGCTATCGCGAGGGGGTGCTGGAGCTCATCGAGGCCAAGGCCCAGGGACAGGAGGTGGTCTCCGAGCCACCACCCGAGAAGGCGGCGCCGGTCGTCGACCTGATGTCGGCGCTCGAAGCCAGCCTGGCCGCGGTCAAGGACAAGGGCGAGACCGAGAGCACCGGCCAGCAGGAGAAGCGACGCGCAACCTCCTAAGTAGCGGAACGCGGCTGGGGAGAAGATCCGCTGTCAGAGTGGCGGTCGTCGGCCTGGCGAGCGGCCTGACGACGGCGTTCTCGCTGCCGCCGTGGGGGTTCTGGATCCTGGCGCCGGTCGGTCTGGCGGTCCTCTACCGGCTGCTGGAGGGGCGCGGCGCGCCGAGCCGGGCGTGGGCGGGGTTGCTCTTCGGCATCGGGCTGCTGTCCGTCGGCCTGTACTTCACCACCGCCTTCAATGCCGGCGGGTGGGCGGTCCTGGTGCTCTTCGAATCGGCCTTCCTCGCCGTCGCCTGCGCGCTGGTGCCCCCGGCGCGGGGGCGGGGCCTCGCCTTTCCGGCCGTCCTCGTCCTCGCCGAGGTGGTCCGGGGCTCGTGGCCGTTCGGCGGCCTGCCGATGGGCGGGATCTGGCTGGGCCAGGTGAGCAGCCCGATCGGCCCCGCCGCCCGGCTCGGCGGCCCCATGCTGCTGCTGGCGCTCGCCGCCCTGGGCGGGGTCGTCCTGGGTGAGGCGGCCCGACTGGTCCCGCTGGGCCGGCCGTCCGACCCGCGCCAGCGGGCGCAGGCCCTCGCCACCTCGGGGCTGGCCGCGGCGGCGATCGTCGTCCTGTCCGTGGCCGGCGGCCTGGCTCCCGACGGTGGGCCGGCGGTGGGAAGCGACCGGGTCGCCCTGGTGCAGGGCGGGGGAAGGAGGGGCTTCCGGGCCTCCCAGGTCGATCCGGCCGTGGTGTTCGACGCCCAGCTCACGCCCAGCCTCGGGCTCCAGCCCCCACTCACGCTGATCCTGTGGCCCGAGAACGTGCTGGACCTGAACCAGCCCCTTCAGGGCTCCGCCGAAGCCGCGCAGGTCGGACAGGTGGCCGCCGCCAAGGGCGCCACCGTGGAGGCCGGGGTGACCGAGCCCGTCGGGGCGACCCAGTTCCGCAACGTCGCCGTCGCCTGGTCCCCCTCGGGAACCGTCGTCGCCACCTACGACAAGGTCCACCGGGTCCCCTTCGGCGAGTGGATCCCGTGGCGGTCCTTCTTCGGCCTGCTGGCCGACCTGTCGGCCGTGCCCCGCGACGCCATCCCCGGTCACGTTCCGGGCATCCTGCGCACCCCGGCCGGACCCCTCGGCGTGATGATCTCCTACGAGGTCTTCTACGAGGACGCTGGACGCGCCGCCGTCCGGTCGGGCGCCCAGCTCCTCACTGTGCCGACCAACACCGCCTCCTACGCCACCAGCCAGGTGCCGACCCAGGAGCTGGCCACGGCCAGGGTCCAGGCCGTGCAGGAGGGTCGAGATGTCATCCAGACCTCCCCTACCGGCTTCACCGCCGTCATCGATCACCGCGGCCACGTGCTGGCCCGGTCAAACCTCGGATCCCAACAAGTCATCGAAGGCACGCCGGCGCTGCGCACCGGGCTCACGCCCTACGCCCGGACCGGCGACATGCCGGTGCTCGCAGCCAGCGGGCTGGCGGTGCTGGCGGCGTGGGGCCTCGAGGTGAGCCGCCAGCGCCGGCGGGACCGCCGCGGGTCCGCTACTGCTGCTTAGACAGCGACCTCGCCTCGGTCGGGGGCTAGTCTCCGGCCCCGCCGCCGCCCGTCTTGTCGCTGACCCCGGCGGAGTCGAAGGTGGCCATCTCCCGCACGATGCGCGCCGCCCCCTGGAGCACGGGAAGCGCCAGGCAGGCGCCAGTCCCCTCTCCCAGGCGAAGCTCCAGGTCGAGCACGGGCGACAGGCCGAGATGCTCGAGGCCGGCCGCCGCTCCGGGCTCGCTGGAACGGTGCCCGGCGACGCAGAAGGCTGCGCATCCGGGCGCCAGGGCCTCGGCGACCACGGTGGCGGCCACGGCGATCACCCCGTCGACGAGAACCGGTACGCGCGCCGCCGCACCGGCGACGACGAAGCCGGCCAGGGCGGCGAGCTCCAGGCCGCCCACGGACGCCAGGACGGCCTGGGGCTCGACCGTCGCGTCCGCCTCGGTCCGGGCCAGTCCTCGCTCGACGACGCGCACCTTGCGGGCCCACTCCTCGTCGCCGATGCCGGTCCCCCTCCCCGTCACGGCGGACGCCGGCCGTCCCGTGAAGGCGGCGATCAGGGCGGCCGACGGGGTCGTGTTGCCGATCCCCATGTCACCGGTCAGCAGGCATCGGGCCCCCGTCGCCAGCAGGTCGGCAGCCACGGCCGCCCCGACGTCGAGGGCCGCGGTCGTCTCCTGCGTCGTCATGGCCGGCTCCTCGGCCAGGTTCGCCGTCCCGGCGCGCACCTTGGCCGTCACCAGCCCGTCGGCCGGCGCCAGGTCGGCGGCGACCCCGACGTCGACCACGATCACGGCCGCCCCGGCACGACGGGCGAGCACGTTGATCGCCGCACCGCCGGCGCAGAAGTTCGCCACCATCTGGGCCGTGACCTCGGCCGGCCACGGCGACACACCCTCAGCCAGGACACCGTGGTCACCGGCGAAGACGGCGACCGCACCCGGCTCGGGCACCGGTGGAGGTGACTCTCCGGCGATGGCGGCGAGCTGGACGGCGAGCGCTTCGAGGCGACCGAGCGATCCCCGCGGCTTGGTGAGCCGGTCGAGATGCGCCGTGGTCGCCGCTGCCGCCGCCTGGTCGGGGCGGCCCAGGCGGGCCCGGGCGTCGGCGAACTCGGACACCGGGTGCGGGCTCAGTTGTCCGGCGTGCCCGGACGATCGAGGATCGCCTCGAGCCGCCCGTGACGGTGGTGCCCGTGGTCGACGAACAGCAGCCGGTTGAAGATGACGAACTTGCCGATCCAGATCACGCCCCACGCGGCGAGGGCGGAGAAGTTGACGATCACGGCCGTTCCCAGGTGGGAAGAGGTGACCAGGTGGGCCTCGCTCTCGGCGATGTCCACGGCCAGGATCGACAGAGCCAATCCGGCGAAGGCCAGCGCCCAGAAGGGCACGATCTCCTTCCACAGATGCGACGGTCCCGTCTTGCCCCACGCCCACCGCCGGTTCAGGTAGTAGGAGGGCACGGTGGCCACCGCGGTGGCGATGATGTTGCAGGTCACGGCGGAGCCCACCTGCAGCACGCCGAACGTCAGGAAGAGCACGGCCTGGCTGACGGCGACCGACACCACCGACGCCAGCGTGTAGCGGACCGCCTTCCTGCCGGTGGGTGTGGACGCCCAAGCCCTCAGGTCACTGGGAGCGAGGCTCACCCCCTTCATCATATCGTCACAATCCCGCCGCCACCGCGTCATCCCGGGTGGCGGAGGCGAGATGCACGCACCTCACGGCGCATCCAGGGCGTTCGCCCTGGCCACGGAGCCGAGCCACGACGCGCTCGGCTTGGGCTGGCGCTCGAACGTGGTGCGGTCGACCGCGACCAGCCCGAAGGTCGGACGGTAGCCGAGCACCCACTCGAAGTTGTCGAGCAGGCTCCAGTAGGTGTAGCCCCGCACGTCGATGCCGTCGTCGAGGCAGCGGCGGACCCCGGCCAGCGCACCGCGGACGTAGGCGACGCGGCGGTCGTCGTCCTCGGTGGCGATCCCGTTCTCGGTGACCAGCAGCGGACGACCGCCCGTGAGCTCCCATGCCCGTCGGAGCGTCGCCTCCAGCACCTCGGGCCAGAACTCGTAGCCCATCTGGGTGGTCTCCACCCCCGGCTCCGGCCCGAGCGCGCCGGCGGGCCCGACGCGCGCGCGCGAGTAGCACTGCACGCCCAGGAAGTCGTCGCCGCGCGCCGCCTCCAGGTAGATGTCCTCCATCGACCGGCGGATGCGCTCCACCGTGGGCTCGCCGCCACCGACGGCCTGGTAGTCGGACATGGCCAGGGTGAGGCCGACCGGAGCCGTCCCGGGTCCGGAGCGGATGGCCGCGGTCGCCTTGCCGTGGGCGTCGATCAGCACCTGGTTCACCGTCCGGCGCAGGGCGGGATCGCGGCTGCCGGGGGGGAAGACCCCGGCCAGATATCCCATCAGGGCCACGATGTTGGGCTCGTTGATCGTGCACGCCCACCCGACGAGGTCGCCCAGATGGGCGGCGGCGCGCTCGCAGTACCGGGCGAACAGGTCGGCCGCACCGTAGTCGGCCCAGCCGCCGGCGGCGGCCAACCATCGCGGGGTGGTGAAGTGATGGAACGTGACCACCGGCACGAGGCCATGCTCGTGACAGCAGGCACAGACCCGCCGGTAGTGGTCGAGGGCGGCGACCGACCACTCGCCTCGCTCGGGCTCGATACGGCTCCACTCCAAGGAGAAGCGGTAGGTGCCGAAGCCCAGCCGGGCGGCCATGGCGATGTCCTCGGGGTAGCGGTGCAGCTGGTCGCAGGCGTCGCCGCTCGGCTCGACGCAGCCGGAGCCGGGCTGATGCTCCCAGGCCCACCAGTCGTTGTTCCAGTTCCCACCCTCGACCTGGTGGGCCGCCGTGGCGGTCCCCCACAGGAAACCCTCTGGGAAGCGAGCCGCCATCGCCAGACAGTAGCGGAACCGGCACGGCCCCAGTCGGCCGGGATGGTCGACGGAGGAATGAGAGTATGACCGGATGACGGCAGCGCTGGACGCCCTGGTCGCCCTCCTCGACCTCGAGGCCATAGAGGTCAACATCTTCCGCGGCGTCAGCCCCGACGAGAAGCGACAACGCGTCTTCGGCGGCCAGGTCGCCGGTCAGGCGCTCGTCGCCGCCGGCCGGACCGTCGAGCGGGGCGACGTGCACTCCCTGCACGCGTACTTCCTCCGTCCGGGCGACACCAGCGTCCCCATCCTCTACGAGGTCGACCGCATCCGCGACGGGCGATCGTTCACGACCCGGCGCGTGGTGGCCATCCAGCACGGTCGGGCCATCTTCAACCTGTCGGCGTCGTTCCATGTCCAGGAGGAGGGCGTCGACCACCAGCTGCCGATGCCGGAGGCGCCCGATCCGGAGTCACTGCCGACCTACAAGGAGCGCCTGGCCCCCTACGCCGAGCAGCTCGGTGACTGGCTGACCCGCCCGCAGCCGATCGACCAGCGCTACGTCGACAACGGTGGAGGTCTGTTCAAAGCGGGCGTCAGCGCTCCCCGCCAGAAGGTGTGGATCAGGGCCGACGGCCGTCTCGCCGACGACCAGCTGCTGCACGACTGTGTGGTGGCCTACGCGTCCGACATGTCCCTGCTCGACTCGGTGATCCTCCCCCACCGGGTCAGCTGGGACGATCCCCGGCTCATGAGCGCCAGCCTCGACCACGCCATGTGGTTCCACCGACCTTTCCGGGCCGACGAGTGGATGCTCTACGACCAGGAGAGCCCATCGGCGTCCAGAGCCCGCGGCCTGGCCCGAGGGAGCATCTTCACCAGAGACGGGCGGCTGGCGGTCTCTGTGGTCCAGGAGGGTCTGGTCCGACTGGTCTGAGTCGCTCAGCGCTCCTCGAGCGGCACGTAGTGGCGCTCGTCATCGCCCGCGTACAGCTGGCGGGGGCGGGCGATCTTGGAGTCCTGGTCCAGCAGCTCCACCCAGTGGGCCAGCCACCCGGAGGTTCGCGGGATGGCGAACAGCGCCGGGAACATGTCGATCGGAAAACCGATGGCCTGATAGATCAGTCCCGAGTAGAAGTCGACGTTGGGATAGAGCCGCCGGGAGGTGAAGTACTCGTCCGCGAGGGCGCGCTCCTCGAGCTTGAGGGCGATGTCGAGCAGCGGGTTCTTGCCCGTGACGTCGAAGACCTCGTCGGCCGTGCGCTTGATGATCCGGGCCCGCGGGTCGTAGTTCTTGTACACGCGGTGGCCGAAGCCCTGGAGGCGTCCCTCGCCGCGCTTGACGGCGGCGACGAAGTCGTCGACGTGGTCGATCGAGCCGATCTCGGTGAGCATCCGGATGACCGCCTCGTTCGCGCCACCGTGCCGGGGACCGTACAGAGCGGCGGAGGCGGCAGCGGTGGCCGAGTAGGGATCGGCGTGCGACGAGCCGACGACGCGCATCGCCGTCGTCGAGCAGTTCTGCTCGTGGTCGGCGTGGAGGATGAACAGCACGTCGAGGGCGCGGGCGAGGGCCGGGTTGGCGTCGAACCGGGGCTCGGCGATCTTCCACATCATGGACAGGAAGTTGGCCGTGAACCCGAGCGAGTTGTCGGGGTAGACGAACGGCATGCCCACATAGAAGCGGTGGGCGGCGGCCGCCAGCGTGGGCATCTTGGCGATGAGCCGGATGATCTGCTTCTGCCGGGACTCGAGGTCGAAGATGTCCTTTGCGTCCGGGTAGAAGGTCGACAGGGCGGCCACCGCCGAGACGAGCATGCCCATGGGGTGGGCGTCGTAGTGGAACCCCTCGAGGAACCGCTTTCGAATGTTCTCGTGGATGAAGGTGTGGTGGGTGATCTCCTTGCGCCAGGTCTCGAACTGGGCGGGCGTGGGCAGCTCGCCGTTCAACAGCAGGTAGGCGACCTCGAGGTAGGACGATTTCTCGGCCAGCTCGTCGATCGGGTAGCCGCGGTACCTGAGGATGCCGGCCTCGCCGTCGAGGTAGGTGATGGCGCTCTGACACGCCGCCGTCGACGTGAACCCCGGGTCGTAGAACCACACGCCGGGCAGGAGCTTCGACCAGGCCGCCGCCGAGACCCCGCCGTTCTCGATGGGGATCTCGACCGACTGACCGTTGCGGTTGTCGGTGATGGTGACGCTCTCTGGCACGAGTCGGGCCCCTCTTCCTCTCGCCACCCCTGCGGCCATATTACGGCGGGCCAGGAACCTGCGATTCAGGACCGGTGCCGATAGACGTTGGTGTCCCGGATCTCGAACCCCAGCCGGCGGTAGAGGCGGTTGGCGGACTCCCGGGAGGGTCGGGACGTGAGGTCGACGCTCCTCGCGCCGGCCGCCGCCGCCCGCCTGATGGCCTCCTCGTTGAGGGCCTCGCCGACGCCTCGCCCCCGGGCCCCCCCGTCGACCACCACGTCCTCGATCCACGCCCGCACGCCCGTCGGGATGCGGAAGATCACCAGGGTGAGCGTCCCCACGATGCCACCCTCGGGGAGCCGGGCGACGAGCAGGGTCGTCGCCGGAGACGCCACGATCTCGGCCAGCTCGGCCTGGCCCGGAGGTGGCGACGACGAGGAGAGCTGGGGCACCAGCCCGGCGATGGCCTCGACCAGCTCGGCGGTGACCTCGGTCGCCGCCTCGACCGGTACCTCCACCTACTCGGGATCCGGCACGGGCTGGGGAGGCGGCGGCCCCGCGTAATGGGCGCTCGGACGGATGAGGCGGTTGTCGCCCGCCTGCTCGAGGATGTGGGCGCACCAGCCGATCGTGCGACTGCTGGCGAAGGTCGGTGTGAACAGCGTCCTGGGCAGCCCGCACTCGCTCATCACCACGCCGGCGTAGAACTCGACATTGGTGTAGAGCGACCGTCCCGGCTTCAGCTCGCTGAGCACGTCGACCACGGTCTGCTCGACCTGGCGGGCGAAATCCGCCAGCGGCCCGCCCAATCCGAGGGCCACGTCCCGCAACATGAGCGAACGGGGGTCGTCGGTCTTGTACACGCGGTGACCGAAGCCCATGATCCGTCCACCCTGCTCCACGATCTGGCGGATGTGGGCGTCGGCGTTCTCCGGCCGGCCGATGGCGTCGAGCATGTCCAGGGCCCGGCTGGGCGCGCCGCCATGGAGCGGGCCCGAGAGGGCGCCGACGGCGCCGACCACCGCCGCCCCCAGGTCGGCGCCGGTCGAGGTGATGACCCGGGCGGTGAAGGTCGACGAGTTGAAGCCGTGGTCGATGGTGGAGATGAGGTACTTCTCGAGCGCCCGGGCCTTGGCCGGATCGGGCTCCTCACCGCTGAGCATGTAGAGATAGTTGGCCGCGTAGTCGAGCTCGGGATGCGGCTCGATCGGCTGCTTGCCCTCGGAGAGCCGGTAGAGCGCCATCACCAGCGTCGGGACCAGCGCGCACAGCCGCATGGCCTCGTCCTCGAGCTCCGAGGCGTCGAGGTCCAGGCTGGCCCGGAAGCCGAGCGCGCTGGCGCACAGCGACACGGCCGATCGCAGCGCGTCGAGCGCCACGAACCGGTCGCCGGCGGCGGCGATGGCGGGCAGCAGCGGACGCACCGAGTCGGGGATCGTGCGGGCGGCCCGCACGCGCCGGCGCAGCTCCTCGCGCTGGCTGGACGTGGGCAGCTCACCGAAGAAGACGAGATGCCAGACGTCCTCGAGCGAGCGCTTGGCGGCCAGCTCCACGGCGGAGTACTGGCGGTAGTGGTAGAAGCCCTCGAGGCCGCGAACGTCGCCGATGTCGGTCTCGGCGACGACCACACCCTCGAGACCCTTCGGGACGTCGGTGACGGCCTGTTCGACCGGCCGGATCTGGGCGATGCGCATGAGGTCGCGCATCGAGACCACGCCGACCAGCTCGGTGTCCTCGACGACGGGGATGTGCCGGTAGCCGCGCTCGGCGAGATTGCGCCAGGCCTCGCTCACCTCGACGTTCGGGGCCACGGTGTCGGGCCGCTCGGTCATCCACTCGGACACCTTGGTCACGGCGGCGTCGGCGCCCGAGCCGGCGAAGCGGACGAGGTCGCGCTCGGTGAGGATGCCGACCGGGCGCCGGTCCTCGACGACCACGACCGATCCGAGCCGGTGCCCGGACATGCGCTCGGCTGCCTCGGCCACGCTCTCACGGGGCGAGGCCGTGACGGCGGGGCTGCTCATGACGTCGGCGACAGTACGGGTACGGGGTCCGGTGGCGTCGGTCATGCGGCTCCTCTACGTCCGTCTGGGTCGAGTGTACGGCGTACGTTCGACCGGGGTCGCCGGCGACCTGGGCGCTACGGTGGGTGTGATGGACGCGCTGCACTGGAGCGACCGCCCGACGCTGCGCCGCCCGGTCCTGGTGGCGGCCTTCGAGGGATGGAACGACGCCGCCGACGCCGCCACCACGGCGGCCCGGTACCTGGCGCGATCGTGGTCGGCGCGCCCCTTCGCCGATCTGGACCCGGAGGAGTTCTTCGACTTCACCGCCACTCGGCCGCAGGTCCGCCTCGAGGAGGGGACCACCCGGCGCATCGAGTGGCCGGCGAACACGTTCGCGTCCGCGGCCCTGCCCGGCCGACGGCGGGACGTGGTGTTCCTCCACGGCACCGAGCCCCAGCTGCGGTGGCGGACGTTCAGCGACGTGCTGGCCCAGACGGCCAGGCAGCTCGGCGTCGAGCTGGTCGTCACCCTGGGAGCGCTGCTGGCCGACGTCGCTCACAGCCGGCCGGTGCGGGTAACCGGGACCGCGGCCGATCCACAGCTCGTCGCCCGCCTCGGGCTGCGGCGCTCCCGCTACGAGGGCCCCACCGGGATCGTCGGGGTCCTGCACGACAACTTCTCCCGGGCCGGCGTCCCCTCGGCCTCGCTGTGGGCGACCGTCCCCCACTACGTGGGCCAGACGCCTTCACCGAAAGCGACGCTGGCCCTCGTCGAGCGCACCGCGTCGCTGCTGGGGGCCGGCATCGAGGTGGTCGACCTCCAGATCGCCTCGTCCGCCTACGAGCGGCAGGTCAGCGAGCTGGTCGAGGCCGACGACGAGGCGTCTGCCTACGTGGCCCAGCTGGAGCAGGCCGACGACGAGGAGGACGAGATGCCGTCGGGCGACGCCCTGGCGGCCGAGGTGGAGCGCTACCTGCGCGACCACGACGACTGATCCGAGGGCGTCTCTTCCCCCGTCGGATCGAAAATGGGCGAGGCGCTCGCCGGCACGGCGCCATAGTTCGCCCCGATGTGTCGCGCTCAGGCCGAACTGGCGAAGGGACGGCGCGCCACCCGGGGCCAGGGCCGGACCTGCTCGTGGATGCGGGCCAGCCGGAGGACGGTCGCGTCGGCGTGACGGCGCCCCATCACCTGGAGGCCGACCGGGAGACCCGCGGCGGTGGGCGCCGCCGGCACCGACACGGCGGGGTTCCAGCACAGGTTCCCGACCATGCTGAAGGGCACGACCATGGCGGGGTGGACCTTCTGGCCGGCGATCTCGCTCGGCATCGGTCCTCTGGCCGCGAATGCCGGCACCGCGGTCGCCGGGGTGAGCAGCACGTCGATATCACCGAAGAGCGCGGCGATCTCCTTCTCCAGACTGGCCCGCCGGCGCACGATGCGCGCGTACCTCGGCATGTCGATGCCGGACGTGGCGTCGAGGGCCTGGCGGGTGAGCGGGTCCATGTCCCCGACCTGCTCCGGGTACATGCCATCCTCGAGGTCCATCCACAGGTCGCCGACCCCGGACGTCAGCCAGGTGCGCACCGGATCGGTCAGGGTCACCGCACGGTCAACCAGCTCGAGCCCGGCCGCCTCCGCCAGTGCGAGGGCGGCCGACTCGGTGAGCTCGGCGACCTCCGGATCGACGACGGCGAACCCGAGGTCGGGCGACCACGCCGCCCGCAGGCCGGCCACGTCCATCTCCTCGATGGCCCGCTCGAAGGTGACGCCGGCGGGCGGCAACGAGGCCCGGTCCCGGTCGTCGGGTCCGGCGGCGACGTCGAGGTGGCGGGCGGCGTCGGCGACGGTGGTCGTGAGCGCGCCGAGACAGGTGGTCTGGGACGGGGCCGCCTCGGGATGGGGAATGCGGCCGTAGCTGGCTTTGAAGCCGACCAACCCGCTGAACGCGGCCGGGATCCGCGTCGAGCCGCCGCCGTCGCTGGCGGTGCAGAACGGGACCAGGCCGGCGGCGACGGCAGCAGCCGAGCCCCCACTCGACCCCCCCGGGGTGCGGTCGAGATCCCACGGGTTCGCCGTCGTTCCCCACGCCCGGGTGCTGGTGAAGCACACGGTGCCGAACTCGGGCGTGGCCGTCTTCCCCACCGGCACGGCGCCGGCGGCGCGCAGCCGGCGAACGTGCACCGAGTCCTCCGCCACGGGGGGCCTGCCCTTGAACAGCAGCGAGCCGAACGAGGTGGGCATGCCGGCACAGTTCTCGAGGTCCTTCACGCCGAACGGGACACCGGCGAGGGGACCAGGGTCCTCGCCCCGTGCCCGGCGGGCGTCGATCTTGGCGGCCGCCTCGCGGGCCAGGTCCAGGTCGAGGTGGACGAAGGCGTTGAGCTTGTCGTCGGCGGCCGCAATGGCAGCAGCGTGCTGGTCGAGGACCTCGGTCGCCTTTCGCTCGCCCTTGCGGACGGCCTCGGCCATGTTCACCACGGTGTCCATGGCGGCCAAGCTAGCGGCCGGCTCGGGAGGCCGGCCCTAGGGTGGCGCCATGGCCCCGCGCGTCGCCACCTGCGTCTGGGAGCTCACACCGGAGCTGGTGGTCGCCCTCGACGACCGCTTCGGCGAGTCGACCGACGCCTACGTGAACGGCTCTCAGGTCTGGCTGCGCGACGACGGCCCCCGAGGGGTGACGTTGGAATGGCGACTCCACCCCGTGGCCGGCTACCAACGCCCGCCCGGCGTCGACACCTACTCCGTCTTTCCGACTGTGGCCCTCGCCCTCGCGACCGGCGCGCCGCCGCCGGCGCCGGCCGAGTCACTGTGGGACGGGCTCGAGGCCTTCGCCGCCTACGGCGACGAGCTGGAGCCGGCGCCCCTCGGCCAGGCCGCCGCCGATTCGCTCGGTCTCGCACCACGCGCTGTCGGCCTGGTCGACCACCAGGCCGTCGGCGACGCCTGGGAGCGGAGCGGGGGAAAGGTGTCGGTGGTGGCCCTGCTGCTCGAGCAGCTGGACGCCACCTAGGTCGCTCAGTCGACGCCGCGCCAGGTGGGCTGGCGGGGCTGATCGAAGAGCACCTCCACGGGCTCGCCCCGGACGGCGGCGAACACGTGGTGCGACCAGTACTGGGCCCCGGCGAGGGGCTGGGGCATGCGCTCCTCGGAGAACCATCCGACGTCGGCGCACTCGAGCGGGTGGGCGCGCAGCTCGCCCCCGAGCACCCGGCAGTGGAAGATCAGCGAGTACAGGGGCACGCGGGTGAAGCCCAGCCGCAGGCCGTCGAGCACGGCGATGAGGCGGACAGGCTCGACGTCGATCCCCGTCTCCTCCTGCACCTCCTTGACCACGACCTCCGACGCCGAGTACCCGACGTCGGCCCAGCCGGTCGGGTAGAGCCAGACTCCCGAGTCGGCCCGCTTCACCAACAGCAGCTCGTTCTGATCGTTGCCGACCACGGCGCCGACGGCGACCTTCGGCGTGACGTAACCGGCGACGCCCTCACCCACCACGTCGAGCCACTCCTCCACGACGGTGGCCGCGTCCAGGGCGGCTTCGGCCGAGGCCGACGCACTGGCGGCCTCCTCGGCGTCGGCGCGGGCAGCGACGCTGATGTCGGCCGCGATCTTGAGCACCTCCTCGAACCGCTCCCGCTCATAGAGGTTCTCGGTGAAGCCGAGGCCGGTCCGGGCGATGGCCGAGAGGCTCTCGCTCCAGCGGGTCAGGTCGCGGGACGAGAGCCGGTCAGCCACCCCCGCGAACCTAGTACCGGGCCCATCACCGACCGCCCCCGTGGCGGCGCCGGTGGGTCATTGCCTTGGCCGCCCCCCAGGCCAGCCCCAGCTCGACGAGGCCCGGGTCGACGTCGGCCAGGGACGCCGGCGCCAGGTCGTAGTCGTCGTCAGGGAAGGTCGACTCGGCGAACGCGTCCCGCCGCACCGGCGGGACCCCGGCGGCCCGCAGCACCTCGGTCGGGTACCGCACCGCCTGACGCAGCAAACTCAGCGGGGTCGTCGCCTGGGCGTCGACGTCGGTCTCGAGGAGCGCCCTGAGCCCAGCGGCGACCTCGGTCCGGGCCCGTCGGCCGGCTTCGGCCGCTGCCGACATCACCGTCTCGTCGGCCGCGCCGCGGTAGTCGAGCAGCCGCCGCTCGACGCAGCTCTCGACCCAGCCCGGCACCGCGGCCTCGACGCCCTCGAACAGCGCCCGGGCGTGCTCCTCCATCGCCTCATGTTGCATGCTGGCCGGGTGCGGCCCAAGCCGGTCACGCCGGCGTCCGGATCGACGGGCTGGTGAGGATCAGGGCCCTGTCGGTCTTCGAGGGCGTCGTCTACCACTGCCACGCGGTCGAGCTGGCCAACCCGTGCCGCCCGACCCTCGAGGTCGACGCCGTCACCCGTCCCGGTGATCTCGACGCCGGCCCGCTCCTCGTCACGTGGGCCGAGTACGTCCGCATGGTGGGTGCCGACGCCGCCCGTCGTTGTGCGCCGCGTCTGCGCCAGCAAGGTCGCGTGGTCGAGCATCTCGGCGTGACCCACATCGCCTTTCCGACCTGGACGTCACTCGAGCCCTGAGGGGTCGATCAGCTCTCGATCACGTCGCCCAGCAGATCGACCTGCACGCCCTCGTCCCGCAGCCAGCCGATGGCGCGGTCGATGGCGGCGGGCTCACCGGCCAGCTCGCACACGATCCAGCCGACGTTGCCCTCGACGCTGGCCCGGCGGATGTTGGGGACCACGTCGTGCTCTCGTGCCAGCCGGGCGACGATCGGCTCGGTGATGAGGTGCTCGGGAAAGGTGAGCTTGATCTTGGCCCCGATCACGGGCGCCCGGCCCCGAGGGAGCGGTTGAGATTGCCGGACCGGAAGCCTTCGAGATCGAGCGTCACGTACTCGTAGCCGGCGGCGCGGACGGCGGCGACGATCGCCTCGCGGCGCGCGACCGCCAGGGCCAGCTCGGCGCCGTCCAGCTCGATGCGAGCGAGATCCCCGTAGTGGCGGACCCGGAGCTGACCGAAGCCGAGGCGCCGGAGCGCGGACTCCGCCCGGGCAACCGAGTCGAGCACCCCCACCGTCACGGGCGTGCCGTAGGGGACCCTGGACGCCAGGCAGGCCGCCGCCGGCTTGTCCCAGGTGCGCAGGCCGAGCACCTTGGATGCGGCGCGTACGTCCGCCTTGGTGAACCCGGCCTCGACGAGGGGGAACACCGCACCACCCTCCCGCGCCGCCTGCTGTCCGGGACGATGGTCGCCGAGATCGTCCACGTTCACCCCGAGGGCGACGACCGCACCGTCGGCCTCGGCCATGGGGGCCAGGACATCCATGAGCTCGGCCTTGCAGTAGTAACAGCGGCTGCCGTCGTTGACCGAGTACTCGGGTCTGGCCAGCTCGTCGGTCTCCACCGAGGTCCAGCGCAGGCCCCAGTCGGACGCCAGCACCTCGCAGTCGGCCCGCTCTTCGGGCGCCAGCGAGGGCGACACGGCCGTGACGCAGAGGGCGCGATCGGCTCCCAGGGCGGCGGTGGCCATCCAGGCCAGGAAGGCCGAGTCGGCGCCGCCGCTGAAGGCGACGACCACCCGCCCAAGGCGACGGAGCCGGTCACGCAGGCCTTCGAGATCGGGAGCCTCGGTGCTCGGCCCGACCACGGCCATCAGGGGTGCGAGATCTGGTCGAGCACCTCTTCGGTCTCACCGATCAACCCGGTGTAGAAAGGGCCGAACTCGGCGTACGTGGCCGACGCCTCGTCGAAGCGCATGGTGTAGACGACGTCCTTGAGATCGTCGGGACGAGTCGCGAACAGCGTGACCCCCCACTCGTAGTCGTCGATGCCGGTGGACCCGGTGATCAGCTGCAGGACGCGCCCGGCGAAGGTGCGGCCGGTGGCCCCGTGCCCGCGCATCAGCGCCTCACGCTCCTCGTACGGGAGCGCGTACCAGTTCTGCCCCTCGTTGCGGCGCTTGGACATCGGATAGAAGCAGATGGCCCGCTTTCCCTCGGGCGGCAGCTGCGGGTAGAGGCGGGGGCGCTTCATCCCCTCGGAGAACCCCTCCGCGTACTCCGATACCTCGGTGAGCGACACGTAGGAGTCGGTCACCTCGACGCCCGCGGCCTGAAGGGCGGACTGGAAGGCCCGCAGTCGCCACAGGTCCGGTCCGAGGGCGAGGAAGCCGAGGTCGGCCTTGTGGCCGAGGACGGCGAACGTGACGACCTGCTCCCCTTCGGCCTGGGCCGACTTGACGGCCTGGACCACCGCCTCACGACTCGCGTCGCGACGCAGGCGGGTGAACAGGTGTAGGACTCCCCAGCCGGTCGACGGTGAGAGGGGCTCCGGCACGCCCTCAGTGTACGGGGACGACCGAGGGGCGCCCTGCGGCGCCCCTCGGTGTCACTCGCTCGTCGACTCGTGTCGGGAAGGCTAGAAGTCCTCCATCCCGCCGCCGGGCATGGCCGGGGCCTTCTCCTCCGGCTTGTCCACGATGACCGCCTCGGTCGTGAGGAACAGACCGGCGATCGACGCCGCGTTCTGCAGCGCCGAGCGGGTCACCTTGGCGGCGTCGATGACGCCCGCCTTGACGAGGTCCCCGTACTCACCCGTGAGGGCGTTGAAGCCCTCGTTCGGCTTGGTGAGGTTGCGAACCCGCTCCACGACCACGCCGCCCTCCCGGCCGGCGTTCACCGCGATCTGCTTGAGGGGCTCCTCCACGGAGCGGGCCACGATCCTGGCCCCGGTCGCCTCGTCGTGCTCGAGCTTCTCGGCGGCGTCGAGCACCGCAGCCTGAGCCCGCAGGAGCGCCACGCCCCCACCTGCGACGACACCTTCCTCGATGGCCGCCTTGGTGGTGCTGACGGCGTCCTCGATGCGGTGCTTCTTCTCCTTGAGCTCCACCTCGGTGGCGGCGCCGACCCTGATGACGGCCACCCCGCCCGACAGCTTGGCCAGGCGCTCCTGGAGCTTCTCCCGGTCGTAGTCGGAGTCGGTGTTCTCGATCTCGCCCTTGATCTGGGCGATGCGGCCCTTGATGTCGGACTCGGTGCCGCCGCCCTCGACGACGGTCGTCTCGTCCTTGGTCACGACCACCTTGCGGGCCTTGCCGAGCAGGTCGAGCGTGACGTTCTCGAGCTTGAGACCCACCTCCTCGGTGATGACCTGGCCTCCGGTGAGGATGGCCATGTCCTGGAGCATCGCCTTGCGGCGGTCGCCGAAGCCGGGAGCCTTGACTGCCGCGCTCTTGAAGGTGCCCCGGATCTTGTTGACCACCAGGGTGGCCAGGGCCTCGCCCTCCACGTCCTCGGCGATGATGACCAGCGGGCGTCCGGACTGCATCACCTTCTCGAGCACGGGGAGGAGGTCCCGAACGGCGGAGATCTTGGAGCCGACGAGGAGGATGTACGCGTCCTCGAGGCCGGCCTCCATGCGCTCGGGGTCGGTCACGAAGTACGGGGAGATGTAGCCCTTGTCGAAGCGCATGCCCTCGACCAGGTCCATCTCCATGCCGAAGGTCTGCGACTCCTCGACGGTGATGACGCCGTCCTTGCCGACCTTGTCGATGGCCTCGGAGATCATGCCGCCGATCTCCGGGTCCGCAGCCGAGATGGCAGCCACCTGGGCGATCTGGTCCTTGGAGTCGACCTCGCTGGCCGAGGCCTTGAGCGCGGACACGGCTGCGTCCACGGCGACCTCTATTCCCCGCTTGAGCGACATCGGGTTGGCGCCGGCCGCCACGTTGCGCAGGCCCTCGTGCACCATGGACCAGGCCAGCACGGTGGCGGTGGTGGTGCCGTCACCGGCGACGTCGTCGGTCTTCTTGGCGACCTCCTTGACCAGCTCGGCGCCGATCTTCTCGTAGGGGTCCTCCAGCTCGATCTCCTTGGCGATGGACACGCCGTCGTTGGTGATCGTCGGGGCACCCCACTTCTTGTCCAGCACGACGTTGCGGCCCTTGGGGCCC
>JBPYEZ010000160.1:0-15168 GCA_051984395.1 Acidimicrobiales bacterium
GGATCTGTCCCGCGAGGTGGGAGAGGCCCGACGGGCGGGAGACACGGCGCGGGCCGAGGAGCTGGCCGGGCAGAGCCGGTCTCTCGGCCCCGACGAGCGGGCGATCGACGCGGAGCTAGGTGCGCTCGAGTCCGAGCGGCGGGAGCTCCTCCTCGAGATCCCGAACCTGCCCGATCCCGCCGCCCCTGACGGCAGCTCGCCCGCCGACAACGTGGTCGTGCGCTGGTGGTCCCCCGGGGCCGGAGCCGGGACTCCAACGGGGCCTTCCCGGGGCCCCGAGCACCCCGAGTACCAGCCCCATCAGCGCGTGCCGCACTGGGAGATCGCGGCGGAGCTCGGGCTGTTGGACATGGAGCGGGCGGCCAGGCTGTCGGGGTCCATGTTCCCCATGTACCGGGGCATGGGAGCGGCCCTCCTGCGGGCGATGACCGCGCTCGCCCTCGATCGCCACACCGACGCCTTCGAGGAGGTCCGGCCACCCACCCTGGTTCGCACCGAGACCATGGTCTCGACCGGCCACCTGCCCAAGTTCGCCGACGAGGCGTACCACATCGAGCGCGACGACCTGTGGGCCATTCCGACCTCCGAGGTGCCCCTCGCGTCGTTGCGGCGGGGCGAGATCCTCGCCGAGGGTGAGCTGCCGGAGCGGTTGACGGCGGCCACGGCGTGCTTTCGCCGGGAAGCGGGCGCCGCGGGCCGGGATACCCGCGGCCTGCTGCGAGTCCACGAGTTCGACAAGGTCGAGCTCTTTGCGTACACGACGCCCGGCCAGGCACAGCAGGTCTTCGAGGACATCGTCCGCCGGGCCGAGGCCCTTCTGCAGGAGCTCGGTCTCACCTACCGGGTCCTCGACCTGTGCGCCGGTGACCTCGGCCAGGCGTCGGCGCGCACCTTCGACCTCGAGGTGTACTCACCGGGAACGGACCAGTGGCTCGAGGTGTCGTCGGCTTCGTGGTGCAGTGACTACCAGGCCCGCCGGGCGAACGTGCGCTACCGTCCCGAGGAGGGGTCGGGACCGGCGTTCGTGCACACCCTCAACGGCTCCGCCCTGGCTTGGGGGCGGCCCTGGGCCGCCCTCGTCGAGACCGGACGCCAGAAGGACGGATCCGTTCGCCTCCCCGAGTGCCTGCGCCCCTACCTCGGTGGCGCCACCGAGATCCCCGCTCCATCGCGCTAGGCGCGGGCGCAGGCTCGGCAGCGTCCGAGCACGGCGAAGTGGCTGGGGCGGATGGTGAACCCGTAGCGCCGTCGGAGCGTGTCGCCCAGCTCGGCGAAGGTCGCGTCCGGCACCTCGACCACGGCTCCGCACACCTCGCACACCAGGTGCTGGTGCGGCTCGTCGGCGAGGTGGTAGACGGCCCGGCCGTGGCCGAGGTGCACATGGTCGACCACACCCATGCGCTCGAGGGCGTCGAGGCTCCGGTAGATGGTGGAGAGGTGGACGTCCGGCTGTGCCTTCTGCACCAGCGCGGCGAGGTCGTCAGCGGTGACGTGCCTCTTGGCCTGCACGAGGGTGGTGACGAGGGCGCGCCTGGCGGTCGTGACCCGTCCCCCGCGCTCGCGGATCATGGCGATGAGCCGGTCGCGTCGGGCGGTGTCCACGGCCGGCCTCGCTGACGTCGCTCACTCCAGGGTCGCCGCCACGGAGTCGGACAACGGCATGCGTCCGGTGACCATGAAGGCGACCCGCTCACCGATCGTCACGGCGTGGTCGGCGGTGCGCTCGTAGAAGCGCCCGACCAGCGCCATCTGCACGGCCCGCTGCAGGGCCGACTCGTCGATCTTGCTGGTGTCGAGGATGGCCCGGAAGAGGTCCTTCTGGAGGTCCTCCATGACCTCGTCCATGTCGGCCAGCACGCTCGCCTTGGTGGCGTCGAGGTCGGCGAAGGCGTCCATGGCGACCCGGAGCTGCAGGGTCGCCTGCTCGCGCATGCGGTCGATGATGCCCCGCAGCCTGGGCTCGAGCTCCTGGGGGTACAGGCGCCGGGATGCCCTGGTCGTGTTGACCATGAGGTGCCCGGACAGCTCCAGCTCGTGGATCACCCGCAGGATGCTCACCAGGGTACGGAGGTCGACCGCCAGCGGCTGCTGCTGGGCCAGCAGGTAGAACACGTGCTCCTCGATGCTGTGCCTGAGGGCGTCGATGTCACGGCCCGACCGCAGCACCTGCTCTCCGGCGGCCAGGTCGCCCTCGAGGAGCGCGGCCGTGGCCCCCTGGATCGCTTCCAGGACCATCGCCCCCAGGCGGGTGACATTGGTCCGCAGCTCCTTCAGCTCTTCGTGGAATGCCTTACGGGTCTCGGTCACCGGTACCAGCGTCTCCCTCGTCTCAGTTCCGTCGCCCGGCCTCGAAGCGGTACCCGAGGCCGCGGATGGTCGTGATCAGCGTGGGCGTCGACGGGTCCTCCTCGATCTTCGCCCTCAGTCGCTTGATGTGGACGTCGAGCGTCTTGGTGTCTCCCACATAGTGGGGCCCCCAGATCCGGTCGATCAGTGTGTCACGGGTGAGGACCCGACCGGCGTTGGCCAGGAGCAGCTCCAGCAGCTCGAACTCCTTGAGCGGCAGGGTGACGTCGCTCGAGCGGACCATCACCTCGTGACGGCCGGGGTCGAGGCGCACCTCCCCGACCTGGAGCACCTCGGCGACGGCCGCCGTCTCGTCCTCGTCGCGGGGCGCCCGACGCAGGGCCGCTCGCATCCGGGCCACGAGCTCCCGCAGCCGGTAGGGCTTGGACACGTAGTCGTCGGCTCCCACCTCCAGCCCCACCACCGTGTCCAGCTCGGTGCCCTTGGCCGTCACCATGATGATGGGCACCGACGACCTGGCCCGGATGTCCCGGCACACGTCGAGGCCCGACAGCTTGGGCAGCATCACGTCGAGGAGCACGAGGTCGGGCTGCACGGCATCGAACAGGGTCAGCGCCTCGACCCCGTCGTGGGCGACCGTCGTGAGGAAGCCCTCCCGCCGGAGGCCGAGCACCAGGGCGTCCACGAAGGAGTCCTCGTCCTCGGCGATGAGCACGGTGGCCTGTGACTCGGTCATCGCGTCGGCACCGCCGTCGCCGGCAGGCGAAGGGTGAAGGTCGAGCCCTCACCCTCGCGAGACTCGACATGGACGAGGCCCTGATGGTTGTTGGCCACGTGGCGGACGATCGACAGTCCCAATCCGGTTCCTCCCGTCTGTCGGCTCCGGCCGTGGTCGACCCGGTAGAAGCGCTCGAAGATGCGCTCCAGGTCGCGGGCAGGGATCCCGATGCCCTGGTCGCGGACGACGAGCTCCACCCAGCTCCCGTTGGCCCGGCCGAAGACCTCCACGCTCGACCCCTCGTCGGAGTACTTGACGGCGTTCTCCAACAGGCTGTTGAGCGCGGCCACCAGCTGGCGGCGGTCGCCCATCAGCGTAACCGGGGGCTCGGGCTCGTCGACGAGGAGCTTGACGAGGCGCTGCTCGGCGGCGGACCGCACCCGCTCGACGGCCTCGGCCATGATGAGACTGGCGAGAAGCGGCTCTCTCGGTGGATGCTCCTCGGCTTCGATGCGGCTCAGGTCGAGCAGGTCCTCGATGATCCGGTTCACCCGAAGGGACTCGACCTGGATGCGGCCGGCGAGGCGCTGGGACACCTCGGGGTCGTTCTCGGCCAGCAGCGTCTCGGCGAGCAGGCTGAGCGCACCCACCGGTGTCTTCAGCTCGTGACTGACGTTGGCCACGAAGTCGCGGCGGACCGCCTCGAGGCGACGACGGTCGGACACGTCGTCGAGCACGGCGACGATGCCGAGCGGATGGCTCCCGTCGTCGATCACCTCGCTGCGCATCATGAGCGTGCGCCGGGGTGGCCCGTAGAGCTCGAGCGTGCGCTCGCCGGGGGCCCCGGCCCACGACTCGGCGAGGAGCTCGTCGACCGCCTGGGCGGCGAGGGCGTCGCCGGTGCGAGTCCCGATGACCTTGGTGGCCCGGGAGTTGCGGAACACGACCTCGCCGTGCTCGTCGCCGATGACGACCCCCTGGGGGATGGCGTCGAGGGCCCGCCGGAGCCGGATGCCGTCGGAGGTGACCGCGCTCATCGCCTGCACGGCACCGTCGGTCGAGCTCTCGAGGCGGGTGAGCGCGCCCGCCAGCCCGACCCCTGGCGACGACCCGTTGTAACCGAGCCGGTTGCCGACGACGAGGAGGCGTTGGCGGAGCGCTCGCCGGCCCAGGACCCTGATCAGGCAGCCTACGAAGATGCCGACGATTCCGGCAGCGACGACGATGCCGGCGCCAGCAGCGGTCATCCGAACCGACCGGTGATGTACGCCTCGGTGCGCTCCTCGGACGGGTTGGTGAACATCTTCGACGTGGCGCCGATCTCCACCAGGTGGCCGGGCTCGCCTGCGGCGTTGATGGTGAAGAAGCCGGTCGAGTCGCTCACACGCGCCGCCTGCTGGAGGTTGTGGGTGACGATGACGATCGTGTAGCTGTCCTTGAGCTCACTGATCAGCTCCTCGATGATCAGCGTCGAGATCGGGTCGAGGGCCGAGCACGGCTCGTCCATGAGCAGGACGGCCGGCTCGACGGCGATCGCTCTGGCGATGCACAGCCGCTGCTGCTGTCCGCCGGACAGACCACCGGCGTTGTCGCCCAGGCGCTTGCTGACCTCGTCCCAGAGCCCGGTCTGGCGCAGCGCCCGCTCGGTCGTCTCGTCGAGCTCGGACTTGCGGCGTTGACCGTTCAACCGGAGACCGGCGATCACGTTGTCTCGGATGGACATGGTGGGGAACGGGTTGGGCCGCTGGAACACCATGCCGACGGTTCGCCGGACGGCGGTGGCGTCGATGTTCTGGGCGTAGATGTCCTCGCCGTCCAGCAGGACCTGACCGGACACGCCGGCGCCCCCGATGACCTCGTGCATTCGGTTGAGCGTCCGCAGGAACGTCGACTTCCCACAGCCGGAGGGGCCGATCAGCGCGGTGACCCGCTTGGCCTCGACGGTGAGGGTGACACCGTCGATCGCCCGGGTGGAGCCGTACCAGGCGTTGACGTCTACCGCTTCGATCGATTTGGACATGGTCCTTCCTGGGCGGTCATGAGACGACTGGGTTGCGATGGGCCCGGGCGGGCGGTGCTGCGCCACGACGATGATAAATGCGCGACGGTAAACGCGCGCGATGCGTCCCCGCCGCCGGTACGACGCGGCAGGGGTCGGCGCTCATCTCCTCGCCCGGGCGGCCCGGTGCATCGGGCCCGAGCCGCAGAGAGGTTGACGAGGTGTCGCGGCCGCCCGGTCGGCCACGACCACACCCGTGGGCCGGCCTGTGGCGCCAGCTCTGCGGGGGTCCGCAGCCCATGCCGAAAGGGTAGGGGTCCCGCCGGTCGGGACCGCGACCCCGAGTTGAACGAGAGATGAACGGTCAGCGAAATGCTGGGCCGCCGGTCGCCTCTGTGTCGGGACGACTTGAGACAACATGAAATAACACGATATGGTGCCTTCTGACCTCGCAGGACGGACGAGAGCGGAGGAGCGACGCCGATGTGGTTGAGCACGGTGTGGTTGAGCACAGTGAGCATGAGCCCCGACCCCCATGCCCTCCCGGGCATCGACGAGCTGAAGAGCCTCACCGACGGGCTCGGCGCCTGGGCGCTCGGCCTCGCTCTCGCCGCCCTGCTCGTGGGTGCGGCCATGTGGGCGATCGGCGCCCACGCCCAGAACTTCCAGCAGTCCCTGGTCGGACGGCGGGCCGTGCTCATCGCCGGCCTCGCCGCCCTGTTGATCGGTGCCGCGCCCGAGCTGGTCAACTTCTTCTTCAGCGCCGGTCAGTCGGTGCACCAGTAGTGATCGTCGCCGCAGGGGGGATCGTCAGCCAGGCGTTCGGCTTCGGCGTCAACCAGGTGCTGGACGGCATCGGCGAGTGGGTCGGCAACGGGGCGGCCGAGATGCTGAAGCTGCTCGGCCACGTGCTGGATGCCTCCACGCGGCCGGAGCTCGACCAGCACTGGTTCCTCGAGCACTTCCAGAGCATGGCCGCCCTGGCTGGCCTGGTCATCCTGCCGATGCTGCTGGCATCGATCATGCAGGCGATCGTCCGTCAGGACTTGTCCCTGCTGCTGCGTTCGGCGCTGGTCCACCTGCCGCTGGCCCTTCTGCTGACCGCGGTCGCCGTGGAGCTGGTCCAGCTGTCGCTGGCCGCGGTGGACGCCATGTGCACCTACGTGTCGAAGCCGTCGGGGGGCGATGTGCAGGCGGTGGTGAGCAGCGTCAGCGGGGCGCTGGTCCGGACCTCCGTCGCCCTGGGCCAGCCCGGGGCGGCGACGTTCGTGCTCTTTCTCGGTGGCCTCGTCGTGGCCGTGGCGGCGATGCTCCTCTGGCTCGAGCTCGTCGTGCGCACCGCCGCCATCTACGTCGCCGTGCTCTTCCTGCCCCTGGCCATGGCCACGCTGGTCTGGCCGGCCGTGTCCCACTGGTGCCGCCGCCTGGCCGAGACGCTCGCCGCCCTCGTCCTCTCCAAGCTGGTGGTCGTCGCCATCCTGAGCCTGGCCGCCGGTGCCCTGGCGGGGAACGGAGGATCGGCCGACCTGTCCGGGGTCATCAGCGGCGCGGCGCTGCTCCTGCTGGCGGCGTTCTCGCCGTTCACGCTGCTCCGGCTCGTCCCCGCGGTGGAGGCGGGCGCCGTGATGCACCTGGAGGGGGTGTCGCGACGGGCATCCTCTCTGGCCGTCGAATCGGGCTCGGCGCTGCCAACGCCGTCGCTGCCCACCCGGTCGGGCTCCGACGAGGCGTTGACCGTGTCGGTCGGCGATGTCGAGGGAGAGCCGGGGTTGGGTTCCACCTTCGTCACCGGAGCCGCCATGGCCGCGTCGGGCGGCACCACGGCGGCGGGCTCGGTCGTTGCCGGCGGCGCCGCCGGCACCGCCGACCTGGGTGGTGCAGCCGCGGCGGGCGGGGCAGCCGCCTCGCAGGGTGCTGGCGGCTGGCCCGCCCTGCCGCTCCCCCCGCCGAGGAAGCGGGGCGACGGCGACGACACCGGGGAGCCAGGCGATGGGCGCTGAGCTCCCTCGGTACAGATTCGGACCGCTCGAGCGGCGGGGGCTCGTCGCCGGATGGCGGGGCGGACAGCTGGCAGCGGTGGCCGTGCCACTGGCTCTCGCGGTCGGCGTGCTCCGGACCCGGCCCACGGTGGCCGGTCTGGGGATCGCGCTCGCCGGCGTCGGGCTCGGCCTCTTCGTCGCCTGCTGGCCGGTCGGCGGGCGGACCACCGAGCAGTGGCTCCCGGTGGTCGGGCGCTGGTCCGCCCTTGCCGTCAGGGGGCGACGCCGGTACCTCTCGGAGGTGCCGCGACTGGGGAGCGACGCAGGCTGGGGTGGGCGCGTCCGCGCTCCGGCCGACCTGCCTCCGGTTCTCGTTGGCTGCCGTATCCTGCAGCCGCCGCTGAGCGTCGGGGGCATGCGCATCGGCGTCGTCCACGACGCCCGGGCCCGTACCTACACCGCAGTCATGGCCGTGCCGAGCCGCGCCTTCGTCCTCCTGAGTGCCGACGACAAGCATCGTCGCGTCGACGCCTGGGCCAAGGTGCTCGCCGGTCTCGCCCGCGAGGGCTCGGCCGTGCACCGGATCCAGTGGGTGGAGCGCAGCCTCCCCGACGACGGCGAGGCGATGGCCCGCTACCTGGGCGAGGGGCTGACCGAGCCGGGCTCCAGCGCCGCCGCCCGCTCCTACCTGGACCTTCTCAGCCGGGCGGCACCGGTGACCGAGCGCCACGACGTGCTCCTGGCGCTGTCGGTGCACGCCGGCCGGTCCGCCCGGGCCATCCGGGCGGCAGGTGGTGGCGACGAGGGCGGCTGCGCCCTGCTGGTGCGCGAGCTCCAGGCGTTGGAGGGTCAGCTGCGCGCCGCGGACATGACCGTCGAGGGCACCCTCGCTCCCGGGCCACTGGTCCAGGTGCTGCGCCAGGCCGTCGACCGACACCCACGGAGGATCGCCGCCCGTCAGCCCGGCCAGGCGGACGGCAGCCGGTCGGTGGCCGGCTGGCCGTGGCCACTGGCGTGTGAGGCCAGCTGGTCGGGCTATCGCACCGACGGGACGTGCCACGCCACGTACTGGGTGGCTGAGTGGCCGCGCGTCGACGTCGGCCCCGACTTCCTGCGGCCGCTGCTGCTCCAGTCGGGGGCCCGGCGCGCCGTGTCGGTGACGATGCAGCCGGTCAGCCCGTCCCGGGCGACCCGTGAGGTCGAGCAGGCGCGGACGGCCGACGTGGCCGACGCCGAGCTGCGGCGCCGCGCCGGCTTCCTGCCCACCGCCCGTCGGCGCCGGGAGCAGGAGGTCGTCGCCCACCGCGAGACCGAGCTCGCCGACGGACACGCCCAGTACCGGTTCTCGGGGTACGTGACGGTGACGGCCGACAGCTGGGACGAGCTGGAGCTGGCGACCAGACGGGTCGAGCAGGCCGCGGGGCAGGCCCACCTCGAGCTCAGGCGGCTGTTCGGCGAGCAGGACCTGGCGTTCACCTGGACGCTCCCGCTCGGGCGCGGTCTGGCATGACGCCCCCCGCGCATCGCGTGACGACCGCCCAGCTGGGCTCCGCCTACCCGTTCGTCTCCGAGGGCGGACTGGGCGGCCGGGGCGTCCTCATCGGTCGCGACCTGCTCGGCGGGTCGTTCACCTACGACCCTTTCGAGCTCTACGCCAAAGGAGCGCTGACCAACCCCAACATGGTGGTCATCGGCCAGATCGGCCGGGGCAAGAGCTCGTTCGTCAAGTCCTATCTGTGGCGACAGTCGCTGTTCGGCCGGCGGGCCTGGGTCGTCGATCCCAAAGGCGAGTACGCCGACCTCGCTCGGGCCTGGGGCGTCGAGCCCCTGTGCCTGCGCCCGGGCGGACCGATCCGGCTCAACCCCCTCGACGCCGCCGCTGGCGACGAGGCGGCGCCGGAGCTGGCAGGTCGTCGTCGTTCGGAGCTCCTGGCCTCGCTCGGCACGGCGTGCCTGGGCCGCCCCTTGTCGCCTCGGGAGCGGGCGGCGGTCGACCTCGCCGCGGGCGTGGGAGCACGCCGCGTCGGCGGGGCCCCGACCACGCTGCCCGCAGTGGTCGACGCCCTCCTCGATCCGACCAGGGAGGCGGCCCAGGCCGTACGGACCGACGTCGACGCCTTGGCAGCCGACGGCAGGGACGTCGCCCTCGAGCTTCGTCGCCTCGTCCACGGCGACCTGAGCGGGATGTTCGACGGGCCCACGACGCCCGGCGTGGATCTCGACGGCTCACTCGTGGTCCTCGACCTGTCGGCCGTCTACGGCTCCGACGCCTTGGGCATCCTCATGACCTGTGCCACGGCGTGGCTGCAGCTCGCCCTCTCCAGGCGGGACGGGCAGCGGCGGATCGTGGTGGTCGACGAGGCCTGGGTGATCCTGACCAACCTGGGCGTGGCTCGCTGGCTCCAGGCCTCGTGGAAGCTCTCCCGCGCCTTCGGCGTGGCCAACGTCGCCGTGCTCCACCGGCTGTCGGATCTCGGCGCCGCCGGGGCCGCAGGCTCGGAGCAGGTCAGCCTGGCGCAGGGCCTCCTGTCGGACTCCGAGACCCGGGTGGTCTACGGCCAGCCTCCGGGAGAGGTCGAGGCGGCTGGCTCGCTCCTCGGTCTGACCAGCACCGAGGCCGACCTGCTGCCGCAACTCGGCCGGGGCGTCGCCCTGTGGAAGGTGGGTCAGCGCTCGTTCCTGGTCGAGCACCATCTCGCGGCCAGCGAGCGCCCCCTCGTCGACACCGACGCCACCATGGCGGGTCGCCGGTGAGACCAACGCCGTCCGCGTCCCCAAGGCGGCGCGGGCACGCGGCCTCCGCGACGGTGGCCGTCTCCTCGAACCGCACGCCCGTCGCCCTCGCCGCCGTCGCCGTGATCGCCGGGCTGGTGTGGTGCGCGGGGGAGCTGGCGGCCTGGATGGCCACCGGCACCTGGCCGCGACTGTCGCCGGGCGCCGCGCCGGCGCTCGTGGTCGGGCTGGTCGAGCACCCCGGACGGCCCTGGGGGGCCTGGCCGCCGCCTGACCGGGGGCTCGCTGCCGGCGCGTACTACCTCGCACTCGTCGCGGTCGCCGCCGCCGCCGCCGGCCTCGGCTGGTCGGTCGCCGCTGGTGGCAGGCGGCTGGCGGGAGTGGGTGCGCGAGCGGGCGGGCGGTCGCGTTCCGCGTCCTGGGCCCGCAGCCGGGAGCTGCGGCCGTTGACCGTCCGAACCAGCCTGCCGGGACGGGTCACCCTCGGGCGCGCCGCCGGCGGCGGGGGTGCCGGGCGGCGGTACCTGGCCGCGGAGGCTCGGCAGTCGGTCATCGTGGTGGGTCCGACCCAGACCCAGAAGACCACCGGGTTCGCGGTGCCGGCGCTCCTGGAGTGGGCGGGCCCGGTGCTCGCCACGAGCGTGAAGACCGATCTGGTGCAGGACACGATCTCGTGGAGGAGCCGGATCGGCGAGGCGTGGGTCTACGACCCCGCCGCCAGCACCGGCCTGCCGGCGTCGTCGTGGTCTCCACTGGAGGCGAGCACCACCTGGCTCGGTGCCCGCCGCATGGCCGAGGGCTTGTGCACGGCAGGACGCGCCCACCATGGCACGGGGCTGACCGACGCCGACTTCTGGTATGCCACCGCGGCCAAGCTCCTGGCGCCGCTCCTGTTCGCCGCGGCCAGGACGGGTCGGGGGATGACCGAGGTCGTGCGGTGGGTCGACGACCAGGATGTCGCAGAGGTCGCAAGTCTGCTCGAGGCGATCGGCGACGCCGACCCCCTCCAGGCGGCGCGGGCGACCTGGCGGCGCGACGAACGACAGCGCAGCTCGATCTACACGACGGCGGAGACGGTGCTCGACGCCTTCGCCGATCCGACCGTCGCGGTCGATGGTGACGAGGCCGGGATCGATCCCGACCGGCTGCTCGACGGCGGCCACCACACGCTCTACGTCTGCGCTCCCGCCCACGAGCAGCAGCGCCTCCGGCCCGTGTTCGCGGCGCTCGTGACCCAGATGCTCACAGCCGCCTTCGACCTGGTGGCAAGACAGCGTCGCCCGCTCGACCCTCCGCTGCTCGTCGTCCTCGACGAAGCGGCCAACGTCGCGCCGCTCGCGGAGCTGGACGTCCTGGCCGCCACGGCCGCCGGTCACGGCATCCAGCTCGTCACCGTGTGGCAGGACATGGCTCAGATCTCCACCCGCTATGGGGAGCGGGCCGCCACGGTGGTCAACAACCACCGTGCCAAGGTCGTCCTCTCCGGCATCTCCGATCCGGCGACTCTCGATCACCTGAGCCACCTCGTGGGCGAGGAAGAGGTCCTCCAGGTCTCGACCACGACGAGCGCGGAGGGAAGCATCTCCACGACGAGATCGTCCAGCCCCCGCCGGCTCGCTCCCGCTGACACCCTGCGACGGATCCGACCCGGCCACGGCGTCCTGGTGTACGGCCACCTTCCGCCGGCGCGCCTGGTGCTGCGGCCCTGGTTCGGCGACCGCCGCCTGTCCCGCCGGGCCCGGCCGCCCGAGCCGATCGAGACGGCTCAGCCCGAGATGAAGCTGAGCCTGGCTCGCCGCCGCCTGTTGTCGGCATTGAGGTCGACCATCACGACGCTCTGCCAGGTGCCGAGCGCCGGGCGCCCGCCCACGACGGGCACCACGATCGAGGGGCTGACCAGAAGGGGCAGGAGGTGATCGGCGCCGTGGCCCGGCGACCCGTGCCGGTGGCGGTACTCGTCCGAACGGGGAAGCAGCCGGTCGAGCGCGTCCACCAGGTCGGCCTCGGAGCCCGAGCCCAGCTCCATCAGCCCCACCCCCGCGGTGGCGTGCGGCGCGAAGACCGTGAGCAACCCGTCGCCGAGGCCGGCACAGAACGACGTCACCGCCTCGGTGAGGTCGGCGACCCCGCGTCCGGGGATGTCCACCGCGATCTCGGTTGTCTTCACGTCGCTCAGGCCCCGGTTGCCGGCGGCTCGACGCCGTCCGCTCGCAGCCTCTCGACGATCCACCGGGTGCTGTCGGGTCGACCCATGGCCTGCTCCCATCCCTCCAGGACCTGCTCCAGTCCCTCTCTGGTGGGGATGCGGCCCAGGATCCGCACCACGAGCGAGGAGGTGGGAACCGAGGCGCCCAGCCACCGGCCGAAAGGCTCCAGCTCGTCACCGAAGGGATCGACGAAGCCGGAGGGGGCGGCCTCCGCCATCACGTACAGCTCGCCGGTGTCCTCGATCCAGGACAGCTCGTAGCGGACGCCCTGGGTGTCGTGCCAGTCCTGTCCGAGCTCGATCTCGGCCGAGCTGCGCCGGCGCTCGTCGGCCGCGTAGAAGGCCTCGATGTCGTTGCGCACCTCGTGGGGGCCGGTCTGGTGTCGATGGAAGATCCCCATCACGCCGTCCCGTCCCACAGCAGGCGTTCTTCGCCGGCGGGGTCGTCCACCACGACGCACTCGGTGTCGAGCACCATGGTGGACCGCTGTCCAACCTCGTAGGCCGGCCAGGGCGGGAGCGACGCGGTGTCGGGAGCCCCACGGTGGGCGAACGCCGTCCAGGCCGCGGACATGCGGCCGGCCAGCTTCCGGGGCTCGGCGCCGCCGCCGGTGAAGAGGTCGGCACCGCGCTTGTCCATGTTGTCGAACACGAACGGCAGCTCCAGTGCGTGACAGGAGCCCAGCTTGCCGTCGAGGATCGGCGTGGCCCATTGGAACAGGTACATGTAGGTCCTGGGCTGGTGGATCGACTGCGCCTCGGCCAGGCGGATGGCGGGGATGCGGAACACCTGATCGGTGAGCACGGCCGTCCAGACGTCGCCGAGCGGGACGCCTGGCCGTGATCGCCGGTACACCTCGACCGCCTTGGCCGCCGTGGGACCGAAGACCGAGGCGGCGCGGTGCTCGAGGGTGGCCTCGTCGGTCTCGGCCAGGCGGGCGTCCATGAGGCCGAACAGGCGCATCTCGTCGAGATTGGTGCCGACAATCATCTCGACATCGGCCGACGAGCCCTCGCGCACCGCGTCATTGGGAGGGCGGGGCAGGCTCAGCCCGTCGACGACCGGCGTGAAGGCGAGGTTCGGCCAGGTTCGATCGACGACCCGGCCCTGGGCGGCGAGCAGGCGGTCAACGGGCACGTCGACGAGTGCTCGGGCGTCGCCGGGTGTCAGGCCGAGCTCGGACAGCAGGTCGCGGGTCACTCCCTCGGCCTTGTCCCGCGTCGTGACGTGCGCGGCGGCTCCGCTCTGCAGGATCGCCCGGGAGAACAGGCCCCGGGCTGCGGGCAGGGCCAGCAGCGTCCCCACGCTCATGGCGCCCGCCGACTCACCGAACACCGTCACCTGTGACGGGTCCCCGCCGAAGGACGACGCGTTGGCACGTACCCACTCCAGCGCTGCCACCTGATCGAGGATCCCGCAGTTGCCCGAGGTGGCATAGCGCTCGTCGCCGAGCTCGCCCAGCTCGAGGAAGCCGAGGGCGCCGAGCCGGTAGTTGATCGTCACGACGACGACGTCACCGTCGGCTGCCAGTCGCGCGCCGTCGTACCACGGCGTCGAGCCGGTACCGGTCACGAAGGCGCCGCCATGGATCCAGACCATGACCGGCCGGCGGCCGCCGTCGAGACCGGGTGTCCAGACGTTGAGTTGGAGGCAGGCCTCGGACTGCTCGGGCTTGTCGGCCCCGAGCAGCGTCTCGAGGGGAGACGGGTTCTGCGGCGCCACGGGCCCGAAGCCCGACGCCTCCAGGGGTGCGGTCCATGGCCGCGGCTCCTCCGGCGGGCGCCAGCGCAGCTCCCCGATCGGGGGCCGGGCGTAGGGGATGCCCCGGAAGACGTGCACCGGCCCGGCCGGTGAACCGATCACCGGGCCGTGGCTGGTCTGGACGATGGGACCGCTGGGCATGGCGCCGTTCTACTAGGTCCCGGCACCAGTGGGCGGGCAGCCCTTGTTGGCGCCATTGCCCCGTACGAAGTCGTTCACCTCGTAGTAGGCGTCGATGGACTCGCCTGCGTCCCCCCAGAATCCTTCTAGGACGTCGTACTCCATCGTTCCCTGGGACACGAACCAGTTGTTGACGTCGGTGATCTCCAGCTCGCCGCGTCCGGACGGCTCCAGGCTGGGGATGATCTCGAACACCTTCGGGTCGTAGAAGTAGATGCCGGTGACGGCGAAGCGGCTGGGGGGGTCGGTTGGCTTCTCGACGATCCGGACCACCCGCCCGCCGTCGCCGAGGTCGGGCACGCCGAGGTGGCGGAGGTGGGCGGCGTCGCCCACCTCCGACAGCACGATCCGCGCCCCTTGGGCCTGGGCCTCGAAGTGCTCCACGGCTGGCCTGATCGACCGCTCGACGACATTGTCGGCCAGCATCACCACGACGCGCTCGCCGTCGACGAAGCGCTCGGCCAGGCCCAGGGCCTCGGCGATCCCGCCGGGGCGCTCCTGATAGGCGTAGGACAACCGGTCGATGCCGTACTCGTGGCCGTTGCCCAGCAGCCGCAGGAACTCACCGGCGTGGGTCCCCCCGGTCACCAGCATGAGCTCGGTGACACCGGCGCTCACCAGGGCTTCGATGGCGTAGGTGACCATGGGCCGGTCGTAGATCGGCAGCAGGTGCTTGTTCGTGATGCGGGTCAGGGGATGAAGCCGGGTACCCGTGCCCCCGGCGAGGATGACGCCCCTCACTGGTCGGTCCTCACCGTTCGGCCCTGGTGGCCCTGCGCTCCTCGAACCGGCGCTCCCAGTCCAGCTCGTTGTCCTTCGAGTCGCGGATGTAGGGCGACAGGGCGATCGCCTTGATCACCAGCCAGTTGAGGGCGGCCACGGGCCAGGGGAGCGGCCTGACGACGTCGACGAACAGGATCGTGCGGTAGCCGTCGGTGTCGTTCCAGGCCTCGTGCTGGTAGGTGTCGTCGAACACCAGGCTCTTTCCCTCCTGCCAGTGGGCGATCTCGCCGCCCACCTTGATGCCGCAGGCCGACACGGGCTCGGGGACCGCCAATGCCAGGTGGTAGCGGAGCACGCCCTTGTAGGGCCCCCGGTGCTCGTCGATGTGCTTGTGGGGCGACAGGATCGAGAAGAAGCCCGTCGTCATGCCGGGGATGCGCTCGAGAGCGGCCGTGGTGGCCGGGCAGCGAGCGCAATTTCGATCCGACTTGAAGCCGTAGCCATAGAAGAAGAACGTCTTCCACCGGTCGTCGTCGGTGATCGTGGCCTGGTCGGACTGGA
>JBPYEZ010000161.1:0-15127 GCA_051984395.1 Acidimicrobiales bacterium
TCAGGAAGGGCACGAGGTTGTCGAAGAAGGCGTTATTGGGGTACGCGCCAGCCGGGTCGTTGTGGGCGTAGGTGCTCTGGTAGTTCTCCAGCGTCAGATTGCTCATGGGAATCTGCGACTGCTGGGCGAGGAGCTGTGCCGCCTCGGGCACTCCAGCGCCGCCCAGGTGGGCTCCGAAGGCGTAGATGAGCAGGTCTCTCGGCAGATCGTGGCCCATCGTGGCGTCGACGTCGAGGACGCTCTGCGCCGGGTTGGCGTTGCCGTTGGCCACAGCCGCGGTGTCGTCGGTGAGGCGCTGGGGGAAGTACCACTCGGCGCCGTCGGCATTGTCGATGCCTGCCCCCGAGAACATCGTGGCGAAGCGGCTGATCGGGGTGAGCGCGCCCGTGCCGTCCCAGCCATGGAGCGGTCCGCTGGCGGCGATGCCCTGGCCCAGATGTGCCTGCGCGGCGGCCAGGCTCGGTGGCGACGTGGCCACGTTGAGCGCATAGCCGTACTGGCCGGCGTTGGTGGCGGGCACGGGTGGGACGATCGCCGCGGGCAAGAGCCCGGAGGTCTGACCCAATGATGGTCGGTTCGGATCGAGCAGCGCGCCCGCTGAGCCGGTGGCGCTGAAGATGCCCGCGAACGGCGCCGGGATCCCGCCGAAGGTCAGCCACGGGTTCGCATTGGGGACGGCGAGGGCTTGCAGCTCCTGCGTCGCCTGTTGGGCGCCCACCGGCGCCGGGCTGCTGCCGCCGTCGATGTAGACGAGGCCAGCCAGGTCGTCGGCTCCGGCGCGGCCGCCGAAGTTCCACGTGGCATAGGCGGTTACCACCGATCCACCGAGCGAGTGGCCGCCGAGCACGACCTTTCCGCCCAGCTTCTTGGCGGCGGCGATCACGTTGTGGAGATCCTCGACGGCGACGTCCATGCCCCACTGCGTGGCGAACTGGACCGACGAGCTCGGGACCATCTGGAAGTGATGCGTGATGCTCGGGTCCTTGAGGTAGCCGAGGTAGTAGTCGTAGAGCTCGGTGTCGCTGACCTTGCCCTGCTTGAACAGGTTCAGCACGGACTGGTCCTCGAGCAGGTTCTCCCGGCGCTCCACCGACCAGACCTGCCAGCCAGTCCTCCTGGAGACGAGCCACTTGGCGAGCGGAACGAAGTAGGCGCTGCCGGCCGAGGTTCCCGGCTCCAGCACCAGGACGTTCTTGGCGCTGCTCGGTCCGATCTTGAGGACGCCGACCTGGTTGTACCTGGCGGGAGTGCCGGGAGCAGCGAAGCCCGCCATCCACGTGACTGCCGTCGGGGCCGCCGACGAGGGCGGCGAGGAGCCTCCGCAGCTCGAGGCCAGCGCCGCCGCGCAGGCCAAGGCCGTCACGGCCGCCAGTGCGCGCCCCGGTCTCATCCCTCCGCCAGCCGAGCGTGGTCACGCCGAGGCACCCCGTCCGAGGCCCGGGCCGAAGGTGACGTGGGCGTGCCCCTCTTGTCCCGCAGCGGGTGCTCGGAGAGGAACAGCACGACGATCAGGGCGATGGCAGCCAATGGCGCTCCAGCGAGGAACACGGTCTGCACCGCGCCGGTGATGTGGACCCGTGCGACGGCGTCGAGCGTGTGAAGCCTACCGCCCTGGGCGCTGGTGCCGGCGCCGCGGACGAACGCGACGCCCGCCCCACTAGCCTGTGCCGGTGCGGTTCAGCGTGTGGCCGAGCCCGGAGCGCCCCTGGGCCGACATCCTCGACGTGGTGCTGGGCTGCGACCGCGCCGGTTGGAACGGCGCGTACGTCGCCGATCACTTCATGCCGAACGACCCGGACGGCCGGCCCGTGTCCGGTGCCATGCTCGAGAGCTGGGCGCTGGTCGCCGCGCTGGCGTCGCGCGTCGATCGCCTGCGCCTCGGAACGCTGGTGTCCGGCAACCTCTACCGCCATCCGGCCGTCGTCGCCAACGCCGCGGTGACGGTCGACCATGTCAGCGGGGGCCGGTTCGTGCTGGGCCTCGGGGCCGGCTGGCAGGTCAACGAGCATGCGGCGTACGGAATCGACCTCTTCGACGTGCCGACGCGCCTGGACCACCTCGAGGAGGCCTGCGAGGTCATCACCTCGCTCCTGCACAAGCCCACGACCACCTTCAACGGACGGCACTACCAGCTCACCGACGCGCCGTGCGAGCCCAAGCCCGTGCACGGACGGCTTCCGCTCCTCGTCGGAGGGCGGGGCGAGCGGCGGACGATGCGGATCGCCGCCCGCTTCGCCGACGAGTGGAACTCCTGGGCGACGGCAGAGACGTTCCGTCACAAGTCAGCCGTGCTCGACCGTCACTGCGAGAGCATCGGACGCGACCCGGCCACCATCGCCCGCTCGACGCAGGCGCTCCTCTACCTGAGCACTGACGAGGGCTGGCTCGACCGCCATCGAGGGCGCGACTCGGCCCGCCCCCGCCTCGTCGGCACCCCCGCAGAGGTGACAGATCAGGTCGGCGAGTACGAGCGGGCGGGAGTCGACGAGCTCATCGTCCCGGACTGGACCCTGGGCCCGGCCGGCCGCGCCCGCGACACCCTCGAGCTGTTCCGGTCCGAGGTGGCCGTCCACTTCGCGCCGTCCGCCTCCTGATGTCGGCCGGCACGGACTGCGGTGTCCGCACCGCCTCGACCACTTCGCCGCCCTGGTCAGCGGGCGGGCGCCGGGTCCCGTTTTGCCTGGCCGATCGTCCGGGGTGTAGGAAATGCTCAATGCAGACGAGGCTGGGGAGGGGTGTATCAGCGAGGTGCCGGTGACCGAAGACGGTCCCTCGCGGGTCCGTCTCCGGGTCGCCGCCCGGGGGTACGACCGCGACGAGGTCGACGCCCGCCTAGCCGCGAACGACCGCGCTGCGATCGAGGTTCAGGCTCGCCTGCAGGACATCGAGGCGGAGGTGACCGAGGCCCACCGGCGGGCCAAGGCGCTCGAGGCCAGGGTGGCCGAGCTCGAGCACCGGGGCATCGACGGCCCACCCGAATCGGTCCAGTGGCTGCACGACGTCACCGACCAGATTCTCCGGGTGACGTCCGACGATGCCCACCAGCTGCTGGTCAAGATGGAGAACGAGGCCAAGGCCGAGAAGCAGGCGGCGGAGGAAGCCGCGGCCGAGCAGCTGGCGGCGGCCCAGGCCCGGGCGGACAAGATCGGCGAGGCGGCCCGCTTCGACGCCGACGCCGCGGCCAGGATGCAGTCGGAGTCCCGGCAGCAGATCGACCTCTACCTCGATCAGGGTAGGGCCATGGCCGACGAGCGGGCCGGCGTCGTCTGGAACGACGCCCAGGGTCGCATCCGGGAGGTGAGGTTCGAGCAGAAGCGCCTCGAGGACCGGCGCCAGACCCTGCTCGACGAGCTGAACCACGTGCGTGGCACCGTGGAGGAGCTCGAGCGCTACCTGTGGCCGGAGGGCCCCGGCAGCGTCGAGGCCGCGCAACCCTGAGCGGGACTAGCGGGGCCGGTCGCGGAAGCCGGCGATGATCGCCGCCAGCTCCACCGGCCGGTCACCCTGGACGCTGTGGCCGGCGCCTTCCACCACGACCACCTCGGCCGCCGGCAGGCGCCGTCGCAGCTCGGCCACGTCCTCCTCGCCCACGACACCAGAGCTGCCTCCCCGCACGAGCAGGAGGGGAGCCCGGACCGACCCCAGCTCGTCCCACAGGTTGGCCATGTCGGGCAGCCTTCCGTCCGACAGGGAGCCCCGCATCCGGTCATAGCGCCACTCCCACGCCCCGTCGGGGAGCTCGCGGGCGTTGTGGAGGACCCCGCGGCGCAGCGACGAGACGGTGCGGGTGGGATTGTGGCGCACCGTGCGGTCGAGGATCTCGTCGAAGCTGGCGAAGCGCTCGGGGCCCGAGACGAAGGCGATGATGGGCTCGGCCTTGGCCCGGTCGACGCCGGGCGTGACGTCGACGAGGAGGAGTCGCTCGACCAGCGCCGGGTAGCGGGCGGCCAGGCTGATGGCGGTGAGCCCACCCAGCGACATCCCCACCACCGGCCCTGCTCGGGGCGCCAGCTCGCCGATCGCCAGGGCGACGTCGTCGGCCAGCGACGAGGGCGCGTAGTGATGGTCCTCGCGCCAGTCGGAGCGGCCGTGCCCAGGCAGGTCGACGGCCACCAGCGGCCGGTCGAGGGCAAGGGCCACGGTGTCCCAGGTGTGGGCATTCTGCGCACCGCCGTGCAGGAGGACGACGTCGGGGTCGCCCGTCCCCCACACCAGCGCGCTCACCCGCCGGCCGCCGGACACCTCGACGTCGCGCCGGACTACGGCAGGTGGGCCCTTCCACTCCAGCCCCACCTCGTCGGCGTTCTCGCGAAAGAGACCCATCTCGTCGTAGGTCACGCGCCCACCTACGGCTTCTCCGCCCCCACCAACCACATGGCGAAGAACTGCGAGCCCCCACCGTAGGCGTGTCCCATGGCCAACCGGGCCCCGTCGACCTGGTGCTCACCGGCCCGCCCCCGTACCTGGAGGGCGGCTTCGGCGAAGCGGATCATCCCCGACGCGCCGATGGGGTTCGACGAGAGCACCCCGCCCGAGGGATTGATCGGAAGGTCGCCGTGGAAGGAGGTGCTGCCGTCGTCAGTCATCTTCCAGCCCTCGCCGTCGGCCGCGAACCCCAGGTTCTCCATCCACATGGGCTCGTACCAGCTGAAGGGAACGTAGATCTCGGCCATGTCGATCTGGCGCCGGGGCTCGGTGATCCCGGCCTGGCGGTACAGGTCGGCGACGCAGTCCCGCCCGGCCCTGGGATTCACGGCGTCCCTACCCGCGAACATCGTCGGCTCGCTGCGCATGGCCGTGCCGTGGATCCACGCCGGCGGGCTCGGCGATCCGTCGCCGCCGGCCTCGTCGGCCAGCACCATTGCACAGGCGCCGTCGGACGACGGGCACGTCTCGAGGTACCGGATCGGGTCCCAGAGCATGGGCGACTCGGCCACCTTCTCGAAGCTGATGTCCTCGAGGTGGAGGTGGGCGTACGGATTGCGGAGGGCGTTCTCCCTGTCCTTCACGCCGACCATGATCCCGACATGGTCGGGGGCGTTCGAGCGGCGGATGTAGGCCCGAATGAGCGGAGCGAAATAGCCCCCGGCGCCGGCGAGGGTGGGAGGCGCGAACGGAAGGGGCCGGGACAGCGCCCACATGGCGTCGGACTCGGACTGCTTCTCGAAGGCGACGGTCAGCACCCGCCGGTGGATGCCGGCCTGGACCAGGCTGGCGGCGACCAGCGCCGTCGAGCCGCCCACGCTTCCGGCGGTGTGCACCCGCATCATGGGCTTGCCCACGGCACCGAGGGCGTCCGCCAGGAACAGCTCGGGCATGACCACGCCCTCGAACATGTCGGGCGCCTTACCGATCACCACGGCGTCGATGTCGGACCAGCTGGACCCGGCGTCCTCGAGGGCACGGGACGCCGCCTCGCGCAGCAGACCCGGTATCGACACGTCCCCGCGGGTCGCCGAGTACTTGGTCTGTCCGATGCCCACCACCGCGCACGTCTCGGCCATCAGCCCGCCTCCATCACGCAGACGAGGTTCTGTTGCAGGCACGGGCCCGAGGTGGCGTGACCGAGGGTCCGTGTGGCGCTGCCGTCCATGATCCGGCGGGCACCCTCTCCGATGCGGGTGAGGCCCGCCACCATCATGGCGTTGGCGGCCAACGCGCCGCCCGACGGGTTGACGGTGACCTCGGGACCCAGCCCGAGCGCCTCGCGCAGGATCGGCTCCTGGTGGGTGAACGGAGCGTGCAGCTCGGCGACCTCGACGTCGGCGGTGCCCGCCTTGCGGCCCGCCAGCTCCGTCGAAGACGACGTGGTCAGGTCCCTCACCCCCAACCCGTGCGCCTCGATGCGGTGGTCGATCCCCCGGATCCACGCCGGCCGCTCGCAGACCCGGCGGGCGAGATCGCCGGCGGCGAGAATCACGGCAGCGGCCCCGTCCGACAACGGCGGGCAGTCGTGGCGCCGCAAGGGGGAGACGAGATAGGGCGCCTTCAACAGCGTGGCTGGCTCGTCGTCGCCCGACAGCTGAGCCATCGGATTGGCCCTGGCGTCCCGCCGGCTGCGCGCTGCGACCTCGGCCATCTCGGACTCGTCGTGACCCGACTCCAGCCAGGCACGGGCCTGGAGGGCGGCCACGCTGATCGAGTCGGGCCACAAGGGGGCGGCGCAGTAGGGATCGAGCTGGAGCACCAGGATGTCGCGGAGCGGCCCGAGCGAGGACTTGCCGAAGGAGTAGACGAGCGCCGAGTCGACGTCGCCGTGCTGGAGCCGCACCCAGGCCTCGTACAGCGCCCACGCCCCGTCCATCTCGACGTGCGACTCCTGGATCGGCGGCCACGCCCCCACCGCGTCGAGACCGGTGACGAAGGAGAAGGGTGCGCCGACCAGGTAGTCACAGCTGCCCGACACCGTGAAGCCGATCTCCTTGCGGGGGATGCCCGAGCCTTCGATGGCCTCGGAGATCACCGGCATGAGCATCTCGACCTCGTTGCGCCGGTCCTCGCTGCGCACGTTGGGCAGCTGGGCGAACGAGACCACGGCGACGTCACGCATCACACGTACGCCCGGTAGGTCTCGAAGTCGGCGTCGGGCTCACCCGTCGGGCGAAAGTACCGGATGCTCTCGAGCGTCGGTCCCCGCTCCGCCGGCGGAGCCCAGACCGCCTCGACCCGCATGCCCATGTGCACCTGGTCGGCCTCGACCTCCTGGAGGAGGTGCATGAGCCCGATGCCGGCACCGTCGAGCAGGATGGTCGCCGAGACGTAGGGGATCTTGATCTTCTGCCCGTAGAAGGGGACGTTGACGACGCAGAACGTCGTCACCGTGCCGCGGTGGGCGAGCTCCACCTCCTCCTCGGTCGCAACGCCGTCGGCGGCACACGCACCGCGGGGCGGCACGTAGACCTTGCCGCACTGCGGGCAGCGCTGGCCCAGGATCTTCCCCTCGGCGATATGGCGAAGGAACCGCGACTGCGCGGCGCCGGCCGTGAACCGGTACTCGAGGCGAGCCGGGGCGCGGATGCTGCGAACCGGCTCGACGGTGTCGGTGTCGCTCATCGCCCCTCCTCGGGCACGAAGCAGGCGATGTCCTGGATCTCCCCCACCCGCTCGGCTCGCCATTGGACCCGGACGCGCATGCCGGTGGCCATCCGGCCCTCGTCGCCGGCGTCCACGGCGTGGAGCAGGGCCGTGTCAGCGCCGTCGAGCCGAACGAGCGCCCAGGCGAAGGGCCTGTCCAGCGGCTGGCCGGCGCGTGGCTGGTTGACCCACGCCCAGGTGGTGACGACACCTGCCTCGCCCACCGCCACGAACTCGTCGAGGGGCTCGCTCGTGACAGGGTCGTACTCGGCCGGCGGTACGAGCACCCGCCCGTCCTTGGCTCGGACGCCCTCGATGCGGCCGTCGCGCAGGCCCGTCATGAATCGCCCGAGGACCGGTCCGACGGTGCGGGTGTAGGGGTACTCGAGGATGTTGGGCGCTACGAGCACGTCCGTGTCGGCCATCGGTCCCTCTTTCTCGTCCTGACGAGGTATCAGATCACGTTCCTGTCGCGCCGCGCAATCGGGCCTCAGCGCCGGCGGAAGTTGGGCGGCCGCTTCTCGGCAAAGGCGCGCGGCCCTTCCTTGGCGTCCTCGGTGCCGAACACCGGCCAGCCGATCTCGAGCTCGATCTTGAGCGCCTCGTCCTCGGGGAGCCCCTCCGTCTCGCGCACGGAGCGCTTGATCGCCTCGACGGCCAAGGGCCCGTTCTCACCGATGAGCGAGGCGATCCGCTTGGCCTCGGCCAGAGCCTGGCCATCGGGAACGACCCGCCCGACGAGACCGATGCGGTGGGCTTCCCTGGCGCTCACCGCCCGACCGGTCAGCAGTATCTCCATAGCCACGGTGTGGGGAATCTGCCGGGCCAGCCGAACCGTCGACCCGCCCAGCGGGAACAGACCACGGCGAGCCTCGAACACGCCGAAGGTCGCGCTCTCGGCGGCGACCCGGATGTCGGTGGCCTGGAGGATCTCGGTCCCCCCCGCGACGGCATAGCCCTCCACCGCGGCGATGAGGGGCTTCTTGACGTGGTGGTGACGCAGCAGGGCCTTCCAGTGGAGATCGGGGTCGGCCTCCATGCGGTCGCGGTAGGCGTCACCCTGGGAGCCACCCATGGCCTTGAGATCGGCGCCGGCACAGAACGTCCCACCCGCGCCGGTCAGGATGGCGCAACGGACGTCGTCGTCACCGTCGATCTCGGCCCAGGCGTCGGCCATGCCGACCAGCATGGGCAGGCTGAACGCGTTCCTGGCCTCCGGCCGGTTCATGGTCACGATCACGGTCGAGCCGTCCCGCTCCACCATCAGGTGCTCGGTGCCTGCCACGTCCACTCCTCGCTCGCCGGGTGCGCCGGCCGATAGAACACATTCTATTTTGACGCCTGGGCGATGCTAGCTTGGCCCCGTGGACAAGGAGCCCCGGGAGCCTCGACTGGCGTTCGTCCACGTCGACGACGTCCCCTGGACCGAGGTCGTCGCCCAGCAGCACGGGGACCGGCGGGTCTCGGTGCACGAGAAGTTCCTCGAATGGACACCGGAGCGGATGGTGGTCCTGGGCCGCTACGACCCCGGCATGGTCGTCGAGCGCCACGGTCATGCCAGCGACAACCTGGTCTTCGTCCTCGAGGGCGGCCTCACCGTGGGCGACCGCCACTGCCCGCCCGGAACGCTGATCGTCCTGGAGCAGGGGGCGGCGTTCGGACCGCTCGTGGCCGGTGAGGACGGCGCGCTGCTGTTCGAGACGTGGGCGGGCGACGTCACCCCGGTCCCGGCCGACAAGGACGGCTACCACCGGCTCCTCGAGGCGCGCGGCATCACGCGCCTTCCGAACCCCGTCTTCACTCGCCCGGCGGGAGTCGCCGAGGGCCTGGGTCGGGGCGACCGCTGGTCCTGAGGAGGCCGCGCGCATGTCGGTTTCGATCGTCCCTTCTGGCCGCCTGGTGTACGGCATGCAGCTCCAGGTGCAGGCCAAGAGCAAGACCTTCGCCGAGGCGTGGGAGCTCGAGGCGGGCCGGGACGAGCTCGAGGCGATCGTCCGCAAGGCGGACGAGACTGGCTTCTTCTACGTCGGCGTCTGTGACCACGTCGCCGTTCCGCGTCCCTTCGACGCCCACATGCGCACCACGTGGTACGACACCGTGGCCACCCTGGGGTGGATCGCGGCGCTCACGCGCCACGTGCGCATCCTGTCCCACATCTACGTCCTCCCCTACCGCCACCCGCTGCTCACGGCCAAGGCGTTCATGACCCTCGACGAGCTTTCCGCCGGACGGGCGGTGCTCGGCGTGGGCACCGGCCACCTCGAAGGTGAGTTCGGAGTCCTGGGTGCCGACTTCCACGAGCGGGGCCGGCGCACGGACGAGTCCATCGACGTCGTCCGGGCCGCCCTGCTCGACGAGTACCCCGACCTGGACACGGCGACCTGGTCGGTGCACGACGCCGGCCTCGCCCCACGCCCACGCCAGGCCCAGGTGCCGATCTGGGTCGGCGGGTCGTCTCGCCCAGCCCTGCGCAGAGCCGCCGAGCGCGGCGACGGCTGGCTGCCGCAAGGCACGCCCCGCAACGAGATGCCGGAGTCCATCGGCTATCTCCTCGAGCACCGCAAGGCGACGCTCGGAGACGAGCCGATCGACATCGGAGTGATCACGGAGGTGTTGTACGTGGGCACGCCGGAGTGGGACGTGGGAGCCCGCACCATCTCCGGTTCGCCCGAGCTGCTGGCCGAGCAGCTCAACGCCTACGCGGACATGGGCGTCAGCCACCTCCAGGTCAGATTTCGCAATCGCTCGCTGCAGGAGCTGTTGGACCAGATGGACGCCTTCTCGGCGGAGGTGGCGCCGCTGCTCAGAGGCCGGTGAAGCTCCCGCCGTCGCACACGACGGTCTGGCCCGTGACATAGCTCGAGCCGTCGCCGGCGAGGAACGCGACCACCGAGCCGATGTCGCGCTCGGCGTCGCCGATCCGCCGCAAGGGGACGCGCGCCGTCACCCTCCTGCGCAGCTCCGGATCGGCCTCGAACGCGCCCAGCAGCGCCGGCGTCTCCGCCACCGGCGCGATGCAGTTGACCGTGATCCCGTGCTCTCCCCACTCGCGGGCCAGGCTCTTGGCCATCGCCCGCTGGGCGGCCTTGACGGGCGCGTAGATGGGGATGTTGGCGCTGCCTTCGACGCCGGCGGGGGACGTGACGAGAACCAGACGCCCACGACTGCCCGCCGCCCGGAGATGGGGAAAGGCGAGCTGGGCGCAGTGGAACGATCCCCAGACCGCCGTGCGGGAGAACTCGTGCCACATCCGGTCGTCGACCTCCTCCAGGCGGTGCCTGGCGCCGGCCCGGCCGCCGAACGCGTTGTGGACCATGATCTCCAGCCCGCCGAAGCGCTCGAGGGTCGCCGCCACGGCCATCTCGACGTCGCCGCGAACGGTGACGTCGGTCTCGACACAGATCGCCGAGCCGCCGCGCCCCCGGATGTCGGCGGCCACCGGCTCGCCCGTCTCGGCCCGGCGCGCCGCGATGACGACGTTCGCTCCTTCACGCGCGAGGGCCAGCGCGATGCCTCTCCCCACTCCCTGTCCGGCGCCGGTCACGATGCCCGTCCGTCCCTGGAGGGTCCCGGTCACGGCGCCATCCACACGCCCCCGTCGACGCAGATCGTCGCCCCGGTCACGAAATGCCCGGCATCGCTGGCCAGGAACACGACGACCGGGCCGAGGTCGGTCTCCGGGTCGCCGGGGCCACCGAGTGGGGCGGGGTTGAGGGGCAGGTGGTGGCGGCCGCCGTCCTCGGCGCCGGCGTCAGCGGGTGCCGGGGCGACACAGTTGACGGTGATTCGGTACGAGCCCCACTGGCGGGCAGCCGACTTGGCCAGCAGGCGCTGGCCCTCGACGGCGGCGGTGTAGGGGACGAGGCCGGCAGCACCCGACATCGAGACCGTGGGAGTGGAGAAGATGATCCGGCCGCCGCGCCCCGCCATCTCGGTGAACGCCGCCTGGCAGCAGAGGAGGCTCGACCGCATCGTCGCCTCCCACACCGCCTCCCAACGATCCTCGTCGACGTCGGCGAGCATCATTGGCTCGACGGCAACCGGGTCGACTGCGGTGTGCAGCACGATGTCGATCGGTCCCAGCGTCCGAACGGCCTCGGTGAAGACCGCCTCCACCTCGGCTCGACTTCCGTAGGCGATCGCAAAGCGGGCGACCTCGGCGCTGGCGTCGGCGACGTCGGCGGCGGCACTCCCGAGGCTGTCGAGATCGGGCCCCAGGAGGCCGACATCGGCACCCGCCCGCCCGAGGGCGACGGCAAGACCGCGGCCCAGCGCCTGCTCGGCGCCGGACACGAGCGCCACCCGGCCCCGGAGCGGAGCGGCTGGGCTCTCGGTCACACGGGCTTTCTACACAGGATCGAGCCGACGAGTCTCACTCGCTCATCGAGATGGCACGCTCCGGGCAGTTGGCCACGGCCAGCCGGGCCTTCTCCTCCAGGCCGGGGGGTACGACGCCGTCGTTGAGCTCGAAGGAGTTTCCCAGGTCATCGACGTCGAAGAGCTCGGGGGCCAAGGCGTAGCAGCGGTTGTGGCCCTGGCACCGCTCCCGGTCGACGTGCACGTGCATGCAGCCTCCCTTTGGTCTGGGCCGAGCGTAGCCCGGCGCGACCGCACACACGCCTCGCCTGGGAGGTGTCATGCCGTCGTCGGAAAGCGCGGGATGATGGGCGTCGAGATGGGCACGCCGCTCACACGAGCCCCGCTGGGGAGGATGCGACCGTCACCGGTTTCTGGCCTGAGTCGGGCCGGGTCGCGAGTCAGCCTTCTGGTGAGTCCTCGGCCGATGGCGTGGGTCATCCGACGCCAGCTCGCCAAGAGCGGGGCCGAGCTGGCGAAATCGTTCCGGTCCGAGGAGCCGGCGGACATCTACGGCGTCATCGACGAGCCGTACGACGACCAGCGCCGGGCGCGCTTCGACCTGTACACCCCGGGGTCGGGCGAGGACGGCGATGGCCGGCTGCCGACGGTCGTCTGGACCCACGGTGGCGGGTTCCTGGGCGGCTCGAAGGAGCCGATCGACTACTACCTGCGCGCCATCGCGGCCGCCGGCTTCACCGTGGTGGGCCTGGACTACTCGCTGGCGCCAGGATCGAGGTATCCGACACCGGTTCGGCAGGTGATGACGGCGCTGCGCCACCTGGAGTCCAATGCGGAAAACCTGCGCATCGACCCCTCCCGGTTCGTGCTGGCTGGCGACTGTGCCGGCGCGCAGATCACCGCGCAGGTGGCGGCGGCTGTCACCAACCCGGGCTATGGATCGCAGATGGGCGTGGAGCCGACGATCCGCCCCGATCAGCTGCGGGGGGCCGCATTGTTCGGTGGCCCGCACGATCTCCGCCTGATCACGCCGGACTCTCCCTTCAAGGAGTTCTGGCGAGCCGTCGGCTGGGCGTACTCGGGCACTCGGAAGTACCAGAGCAATCAACACTTCCTGTCGACGATGCGGGTGCGGGACCATGTCACCGACGCCTTCCCGCCCGTGTTCATCACCGCGGGCAACGCCGATCCGGTCCTTCCGCAAGTCTACGCGCTGGTGGGGGCCCTGAAGTCGAAAGGGATAGAGATGGAGACGCTCTTCTATCCCCTCGATCACCGGCCGCCTCTGCCACACCAGTTCCAGTTCGACCTGGGATCCGAGGACGGCCGCGTGGCCCTTCGACGCCTGATCGAGTTCTTCCGTCGTCACACCGGTGCCGACTGACCGATCAGGTTCCCAGTCGGTCCTCCGCGACCCCCGATCCGCTGCCGCGCGAGCCGGTCGCTGTCATTCGAGATCGAGCGTCGAGCGCCTGAAGCGGAGCATGAGCTTCTGGTCGTAGTAGTAGTCGAGCCAGTCGAGCAGCTTGCCTCGGCCATGGTGGCCGTGGCCGTCCGCGGGGACGAAACCCATCGCGAGCCGGGAGGCCGAGACGTCGAACCCGGCCTCGCGAAACATCGTCACCACCTCGTCGATGTCGTACAGCTTCGGCAGGCGCAGCTCGTCGACGTTGGCCGAGTGCCATGCGGCCGTCAGCGGGCTCCGCGAGTGCACACCCGTCACTGCGAAGTAGACACCCCCCGGCGCCAACGCACGGTGGACGGCCTTGGCGTGGGCGGGGAGATCATGCAGCAGGTAGAGGACCTCGTGGCTGAACGCGAGGTCGAAGCCGCTCCAGCCCGCGGGTACGGTCTCGGCGGCCTCGAAGCGCAGCGGTCGCCCTCCGGCGAGCCCTCGAGCATCCTCGATGGCGCCGGCGGCGGGGTCGTACCCCGACCCCTCGGCGATGCCACACCGGTCGACGAGCAGGCGGAGGAAGCCGCCCCGGTTGCACCCGGCATCGAGCACCCGCTTCCCTGCGGGGTCGACGTCGATCGTCTCGAGCATCGCCCGCCAGATGAAGCCGTGCTCGTCCTGCATCGCCTCGTCCTCGGGTCCGCCCCGCCAGTAGGTGGTGTCCACGTGACCTACCTTAGAAACCGTGACGACGTGGGACGAAACGCCGGACGCCTTCCGGCGGGCGATCGAGGCGCTCGAGGAGGTACCCGCTGACGAGCAGGTGACTGCCCTCCAGGGGCTCGCCGAGGACGACGGGATGGAGCTCGCCGAGGAAGTCACCCGTGTCCTCGTCGGCCGCATGGTGGGCCGGCAGCTGGTGAGCGAGATGTCCGATCTCCAGGTCCTCGAGAAGGCGAGCGACGTCATGCAGGCGGCCGTGGAGGCGGGCCAGCTGAGCCAGGAGGCGATGGCCGAGGTCCTCGCCGCAGGCGACCTGCGGACCAAGGTGACCGAGTTCGTCGCCAACGGGTACATCCGCAGCTCGCCCGCTCCCAACGCCGAGCTGCGACGCATGCTGCGGGGTGAGGCGAACCCGGCCGTCCTCGACGACGAGGTGGCCCGTTACCTTCGGGACCAGGCCGCCTGACGTCAGGAGCGCCCCGCTACTCCCGATCGGCCAGCAGCGATCTCACGGCGTCGATCGTGTCCGCCTCAGCCGCCGTCTTGTCTGGCCGGTACCGCTTCACCCGGGCAAAGCGCAGGGCGACGCCTCCCGGATATCGGGGCGATCGCTGCACGCCGTCGACCGCGATCTCCACCACGAGCTCCGGCCGGACGTGGACGACGATCCCGGCGCGTTCGCGCTCGAGCTCGAGCAGGCGTTCGGTCTGCCAGCCGAGCAGGGCGTCGGTGAGGCCCTTGAACGTCTTGCCCACCATCACGAAGCTGTCCCCGGTCGGATCCCGGGCTCCGAGGTGGAGGTTCGACAGCCAACCTCGGCGCCGGCCGTGACCCCATTCGGCCGCCAGGACCACGAGGTCGAAGGTGCGGACGGGTTTGACCTTTCGCCACGAGCTGCCGCGACGACCTGCCTCGTAGATGCTCACGGCGGACTTGACCATCACCCCTTCGTGCCCTCGAGCCAGGGCGTCAGTGGCGAAGCGCTCCGCCTCGGCCGGATCCGCGGTCAGGATGCCCGGAATGCGGTAACCCCCGACCAGGCGCCCGAGGATGCGCAGTCGCTTCTCCAGGGGCAGGTCGATCAGGTCCTCGCCGTCGAGGTGCAACACGTCGAAGAACGCCACCTGCAACGTCGCATCAGACACCGGAGTGTGGCGCGAGAAGCTGCTCATGGTGTCCTGGAACAGGTCGGCCCGCTCACCCTCCAGGCCGGCACCGAAGACCTCCCCGTCCAGTATCACGGCGGTGGCGGACAGGCTCCGCACCACGTCGGTGACCTGCGGCAGGCGGTCGCCGACCTCGTTGAGATTGCGCGTGAACAGAGCAACCGACCCGCCCAGGCGGTGCGCCTGGATGCGCGCTCCGTCGAGCTTCCACTCGACCGAGCTGCGACCGTTGGCCGCCAGCGCCTCGGCGACGGTCGTGCCCGGCGCGGCGAGCATGGGCAGGACGGGGCGGAGGACCTGGAGCCCGATCCGAGCCAAGCCCTGCTCGCCTTCCTCGAGGGCGACGGCAGCCACTCCCGACAGGTCCCCGGAGAGCATCGCTGCCCTCCGGACCTTTGACGCCGGAACACCGACCGCGGCCGCGACGGCATCGGCCATGAGCCCCTCGAGG
>JBPYEZ010000162.1:0-17447 GCA_051984395.1 Acidimicrobiales bacterium
GCCGCACGCAGTGCACGTCGATCTGGCCGCCACTCTCGACGACTGTTACGAGTCCATCAGGGCCATCCAGCGTGACGCCCGGGAGCGTGGGGCGAGCGGGCGCCCACGGTGGCCGGCGGTCGTGCTGCACACGCCGAAGGGCTGGACGGGTCCACGGGTCGTGGACGGCCAGCCGGTCGAGGGCACGTGGCGGGCTCATCAAGTGCCAGTCGCCGCGGTGCGAGAACGCCCGGAGCACCTCGCCCTGCTCGAGTCCTGGCTGCGCAGCTACCGGCCCGAGGACCGTTTCGACGCCGATGGGAGGCTCGTCCCCGAGCTGTCGGCGTTGGCGCCGCGAGGTGACAAGCGCATGGGAGCCACGCCCTACGCCAACGGCGGCCGGCTGCTCGTGCCGCTCGACCTTCCCGACTTCACAACCTACGCCGTGGACGTGAAGGAACCCGCGACCAGCCGGAGCGAGTCGACCCGCCGGCTGGGTGACCTGCTCCGCGACACCTTCACGAGGAGCGAGGCACGGCAGAACTTCCGTCTCTTCTGTCCGGACGAGACGAGCTCCAACCGCCTCGGCGCGGTGTTCGAGGTGGAACGCCGGTGCCTCATGGACGCCCGACCCACCGACGACGACGTCGCTCCCGACGGACGGGTCATGGAGGTGCTGTCCGAGCACAACTGCCAGGGCTGGCTGGAGGGCTACCTACTCACGGGGCGGCACGGACTGTTCGCCACCTACGAGGCCTTCGCCATGGTGTCGGCCTCGATGGCCATCCAGCACGCCAAGTGGCTGGAGGCCGGCCGGGAGATCAGCTGGCGGGCGCCGGTCGCCTCGCTCAACGTCCTGCTCACGTCCACCTGCTGGCGAAACGACCACAACGGGTTCAGTCACCAGGGGCCCGGTCTCATCGACACCATGATCTCGATGAAGGGCACCGTCGTGCGCGTGTACCTCCCGCCCGACGCCAACTGCCTCCTGTCGGTCGCCGACCACTGTCTCAACAGCCGGGACTACGTCAACCTGATCGTCATCGACAAGCAGCCCCAGCTCCAGTACCTCGACATGGACACGGCGCGCGCCCACTGCGCCAGGGGAGCATCGGTCTGGGACTGGGCCAGCACCGACGAGGGCGAGGAACCTGACGTGGTGCTGGCCTGCGCCGGCGATATCCCCACCATGGAGACCCTCGCCGCCGCCTCGCTGCTCCGCCAGCACCTGCCGGATCTTCGGGTCCGCGTCGTGAACGTCGTCGACCTGATGGTCCTCTTCCCGCCCGACGTGCACCCACACGGGCTGGCCGACACGACCTTCGCCGAGCTGTTCACCGACGCGACCGACGTCGTGTTGGCCTTCCATGGTTATGCGCGGGCTCTCCACCAGATCCTTCACGGCCGAAGCCGGGCGGAGCGCTTCCACGTTCACGGCTACATCGAGGAAGGAACCACCACAACGCCGTTCGACATGGTCGTGCGCAACCAGATGAGCCGCTATGACCTCGTGCTCGACGCGCTCCGTCGCTCACGCCGCGTCGCCCGGGGCGCCCGACGCCTGGAGGATCACTGCCGGAGCATGCTGGAGCGCCATCAGCAGTACATCCGTGACGAGCTGGAGGACTTGCCCGAGATCCGTGACTGGACGTGGTCTGCCGACCGGTCCTCGGTCGGGTCCGTGTAGTGGACGCAGACGTCATCGTCATCGGGGCCGGTCTGGCTGGTCTGGTCGCCGCCCACGAGCTCACCGCCGCCGGAAAGAAGGTCGCCGTCGTCGAGCAGGAGAGCGCCGCCAACCTGGGCGGCCAGGCGTTCTGGTCGTTCGGCGGGCTGTTCATGGTCGACACCCCCGAGCAGCGCCGTCTCGGCGTGCACGACTCCTTCGAGCTGGCTTGGAGCGACTGGCTGGGCAGCGCTCAGTTCGACCGTCTCGAAGACGAGGACTCCTGGGCGGTCCGCTGGGCGCGGGCCTACGTCGAGTTCGCGGCCGGCGAGAAGCGCCCATGGCTCCACGGCTTCGGCATCAAGCTCCTACCGACGGTCGGTTGGGCCGAACGGGGCGACCTGCGGGCCGACGGTCATGGCAACTCGGTCCCTCGCTTCCATATCGCTTGGGGCACCGGTACCGGTGTCGTCGAACCGTTCGTGCGCTCCGCCGAGGCAGCGGCTGCCGCCGGGCTCGTCCGCTTCTACCACCGGCACCAGGTCGACGAGCTGATCGTCGGCGCCGGCGGGGTCACCGGCGTGCGCGGCACGGTCCTCGCCCCCTCTGACGCACCCCGTGGCGCCCCGTCCAACCGTTCCGGGGTCGGCGAGTTCGAGCTGCAGGCCGGGGCCGTGATCGTCACCGCCGGCGGCATCGGCGGAAACCACGATCTGGTCCGTCGCTACTGGCCCGAGCGCCTCGGACGGCCTCCGGCCAGCATGATCACCGGCGTCCCGGCCTACGTCGACGGGCGCATGCTCGACATCGCGGCCAAGGCAGGGGTCCGGCTGGTGAACCGCGACCGGATGTGGCACTACACCGAGGGCGTGCAGAACTGGGACCCGATCTGGCCTGCGCACGGCATCCGTATCCTGCCCGGCCCCTCTTCGATCTGGTTCGACGCCCTCGGCCGGCGGCTCCCCGATCCGTGCCTCCCCGGCTACGACACCGTCTCCACGCTTCGCCATCTGCGCACGACTGCGGACCTGGGCGCATTCGACCACTCCTGGTTCGTGCTCACACAGAAGATCATCGAGAAGGAGTTCGCCCTCTCCGGGTCCGAGCAGAACCCCGATATCACCAGCAAGAGCTGGGGCGCATTCGCCCGCGAGCGGCTCGTCGGCAAGGGGGCGCCCGAGCCGGTCGAGGCCTTCAAGCGCCACGGTGGGGACTTCGTGGTCGCGGACGCCCTCGAGGACCTCGTCGCCGGCATGAACCGCCTCACCGACCGGCCCCTGCTCGACCCGGTGGCCATCCGGGCGCAGATCCGAGCCCGTGACCTGCAGATGGCCAATCCGTTCTCCAAGGACGCCCAGGTGCAAGGCATCCGCAACTCTCGCCGCTATCTCGGCGACCGCCTCGGCCGCACCGCCGCCCCCCACCGGATCCTCGACCCGGCCGCCGGCCCGCTCATCGCCGTGAAGCTGCACATCCTCACCCGCAAGACCCTCGGCGGCATCCAGACCGACCTCGACGCTCGGGCCCTCGGCGCCGACGGCCAGCCCGTTCCCGGCCTGTACGCCGCCGGCGAGGTCGCCGGCTTCGGCGGCGGGGGAGTCCACGGCTACAACGCCCTCGAGGGAACCTTCCTCGGTGGCTGCGTCTTCACCGGCCGTGCCGCCGGCCGGGCCGCAGCGAGGGCGGTCTGAGCCAGCGAGCGTCCCGACGGCCAACCCGCTCCGGGTCAGCAGGGCCCGCTGGGCGACCGCCTTTGCCCGTCCGGTTTCCTGGTGGGCGTCGTCAGGCGGGGGTGACCGAGCCCGGTGGCGGGATGGTGCCAGGGCCGGTCGTCGAGCACTGGAGGGCGGCCGGAGTGTCGCCGGACGGGGGGAGCGTCGGCAGCTGCGGAACGGTCGGCCGGCCGCGCCCGAGCGCCGCCACGTCGAGGAAGTCTGTCAGGTCGTTGGCGTTGGCGTCCCGGTAGGTCATAGCCGGCAGGTTCCATTTGCGCTCGAGCATCGCCGCGATCGAGGTGTGATCGTGGACGACACTCGTGACGGCCCCGCGGCGGGCATAGGGCGACACGACGATCGCCGGCACCCGGAAGCCGTAGCGGCGGAACCCGTCGTAGCTCGACTCGCCGGGCTGGACCGTGGGCGGGATGTCGTCGGGTGCCAACGCCGGGGGTGGGGGCACGTGGTCGTAGTAGCCACCATGCTCGTCCCACGTCACCACGAGCAGCACCTTGCCCCAGGTCGCGCTCGATCCGACGGCTCGCACGACCTTGGCCAGCAGGGCCTCGCCCCGCACGATGTTCTGCGGGTTCTCCTGGGACTGGGTCCCGTAGTCCGGATCCAGCAGACTGAAGCCGGGGAGGGTGCCGGCGCTGGCATCGGCGAAGAACTGATCGAACGGCTTCACGTTCTTGGACTCGGACGCGCCGTCGTCGGCGGGGTAGAGCTCGGGCGTGGCGCCCGTCGGGAAGCTGGCGCAGTAGTTCGCCCAGCTGATGCCGTGCAGGTCGAGGTGGTTGAAGATCGTCCCGTTCGCCGGTAGGCCCAGGCTGGCGTCAGGGACGGCGTTGCCTGGTCCGGTCCCGATGTCGTCGGTCATCCCCGACGACGTGGCGGCGATCAGGTATCGCCGGTTGGGATCCGTCTGCGCCATGGCCGAGCTGAACCAGCGATCGGCGATCGGGAAGATCGAGGCCAGGCTGTAGGTGAAGGGAAGGTCGGCGCCGGTCCAGTAGCCCATCGCCACGCCTCCGACGATCTCGGAGGTGAACGGGTCTATCGGAGTGCGCACGAACCCGTCCATCCGGCCGCCGTCGTAGGCGTTGTGGCTGGCCGCCCACTCCTGGCTCGGACGTGAGGGCAGCTGGCAGGTCGTCGGCATGTGGAACGCGTGCTGGATACGGCCGTCAGGGTAGGGGGTGGTGGCCGTCGGACGACCGCTGCGATCCAAGGCGAACCCATCACCCCTCGGACGCTGGCCGGGACCGCGACCCAGCATCCCCAGGAAGTTGTCGTACGAGTGGTTCTCGAGCATCAGCGCCACGACGTGCTGGATCTCGGGAATGGTGTCGGTCCCGGCGGGCAGCAGCGGATCAGGCAGCGAGCCCGGAGCGCGCAGCCCGCTTCGACCGAGAGCCCGGAGGGCCATCGCCACTGACGGGTCGGCAGTCGGCGATGAACGGGTCGCCGCTCGACCAATGGCCGGGCTGGCGAGGACCGCGAGGGAGCCGGTCGCTCCGATCAGGAACCGCCGTCGGCTCAGGCGCCCTGTGGTTCCGTTCGCTGCGGAGCTGTCTGGCCCTGGAACGCTTCCCATGCGGGGTCTCTTCGCCGCCGAGTCTGCTCTTCCTCCCACGACGGCTCGGCGCTGGCCCGCTTCACCCGCTTTCTTGGTGCCACGTCACCGATTTCAAAATCCTCGGTGAACTCCCGCGAAACAACCCGTGACCCCCGCGTCACCAACTCAGTGTCGGGGCCGCGGCGCGTTACTCAGCGCCCGCCGCTGACTGCCCGGTCTCCGGGCTCCCGAGGTCCGGTACGTCCTGCCACCCGCGGCTGCGGGTGTCCTCCGCCTCTTGCAGTGCCCGGGCGTAGGCGCGAGACGCTTCGAGGAGAGTCGCCGACCATTCCTCGGTGGCCTGCGTGATGGCCCTCGATCGGACCAGTGCAGCCTCCTCGACCGCGGACTCGCGATCGCTCGCGCTCGTTGCTTTGACCTCCGCCGCGTGCGCGGCAGCACGGTCCGCGGCTTCCAGGGCTGCGTTGCTTGCTGCACACGCCGACCCGATCGCCTCGCGGGCCTCGTCCTCCGCGGCTCGCACCTCGTCCTCGTAGCGCTGCTCGGCCCCCCGGAGAGCACGGTCGCGGTCGTGCTCGGCGGCTCGAACGGCATCCACGTGCTCGCCGGAGATTCTCCGGAGCGCCTCGGCACGAGCAGTCGTGGCTTTCCGACTGGCTTCGGCGCGGGCCACCGTCGCCCGAGCCAGGGCCTCGGCGCGGTCCGCATCGCTGGTGGCGCCGCCCGTCTCGGCTGGTTCGTCCCCGTGATCCGCCGGGGCGTCAGGAGCACGACCGATATCACGGTGGTCGGCTCCTGTCTCAGGGACCTGCGGTTCGACGCCACTGCTTTCCGTGGGACCACCCCGTTCGTCGCTCACCGCACCAGGATGCCCGCTGTGGTCGAGTCATGCCGCCCAACGCTGTGGCAGCCCCGGCCGAGCCACCGGCGGACGCTGTCAGCCAACGGGTCTCGGACCGGCAGGCAGGTGACGATCACGGCCCGGCGTCCGGCCGGGGGTCGCCGGACGTGGAAGGCTCGGCCACGGGCGGAGATCCGGCGGCCTCGGTGATCAGGCGCGCCCCACGGCCACGGGTGAAGAAGCTGTACGCCCAGCGGAGCAGCACGATCGTCCTGTTCTCGAAGCCGATCAGGTAGAAGATGTGCACGGCCAGCCACGTCACCCAAGCCACGAACCCGCTGAGACGGACCCCGGCGATATCAGCCACCGCTCGTGCCCGCCCGATGGTCGCCAACGTGCCCTTGTCGCGGTAGTGGAAGGGCGGCGTCGAGCGACCAGTGATGCGATCTCTGACGAGCCGCCCCGCATACCGGCCCTCCTGCATCGCAACCGGCGCCAGGCCGGGGAGGACCCGTGGCTCACCGGTCTCCGCGTCACGGACGCGGACCATGTCGCCGAGCGCCAGCACCTCAGGGTGGCCAGGAAGCGTCAGGTCCGGCTCGACCGTCAACCGCCCAGCTTGGTCCACCTCGGCGCCGCTGGCCTTACCGAGCGCCGAGGCCAGCGGTGAGGCCATCACGCCGGCGGCCCAGACAACTGTCCTCGTCGCATGCAGCTCCGTCGTCCCGTCGCTGGACTTGACCTCGACGCCGTCCGATCTCACGTCCACCACCGTGTGGTTGGTCAGGACCGTGACGCCAAGATGCTCGAGCGAACGTGCTGCGCGGCGCGACAGCGACGGCGTGAAGGCAGGCAGCACACGGTCGGCCATCTCGACCAACAGGACCCGTCCGGACCGGGGGTCACTCTGGCGGAACTCGGCGGGAAGCGTGTCGTTCGCCAGCTCCGCGATCTGGCCGGCCATCTCGACTCCGGTCGGCCCCCCACCGATGACGACGAAGGTGAGCCACCTCGCCCTCGCCCTCGGATCCGTCTCCAGCTCCGCCGCCTCGAAGGCCTGGAGAATGCGTCCTCGCACCTGAAGTGCGCTGTCGAGCGATTTCACCTCCAGCGCCAGGGAGCGCCAGTCATCGTGGCCGAAATAGGCGTAGCTCGAGCCCCCCGCCACGATGAGCGTGTCGTACTGGACCGTCTGGCGAGGGGCGCCGGCGACCGTGGGATTGACGGCGAGCTCGCGCCTGGCGAGGTCGAACCCGGTCACTTCGCCCAGCAACACACGCACCCGGCGATCGCCGCGGAAGATCCGGCGCAGCGGCACGGCGATCTCACCCGGCGACAACGAGCCCGTCGCCACCTGGTAGCTCAGCGGCTGGAAGAGGTGGTAGTTGTGCCGGTCGACGAGCGTGACATCGACCTTCGCTCTGCTGAGCGCCTTGGCTGCTAGAAGTCCGCCGAACCCGCCGCCGACGACCACACAGCGGCCGCCACCCGCAATGGCCATGCCCAAGTCTCGAACGACGACGACGCGTGGTCAAGCCGGCGGTGGCCGGAGCCCGCCCTCGCCTGCCAGATGCGCCGCCACCATCCGCGTGCGACGCGTGGGCGACCCCTACACTACGGAGACGAGTTCGGGTCCGGCTCCCGTTAGCCGCTGGGGGGTCGTCACTGTGATCAGGGGGGCTGGCGTGGACGAGCTGCGTGCCGATCGGATCTCGAGGCGTTCGCTGGTGCGATCGGGCCTGGCGACGGCCGGCGGTCTCGCCGCCGCGAGCGCACTGGCCGCGTGCGGATCGTCGAGCTCGAGCTCGGCAGCCTCGACGACCACCACCATGCCCGTGACGAACGGTGACGAGGCTCTGCAACGGCTGCTGGCCGGCAACCACCGGTTCGTCCAGGGGACGACCGTCAACCAGGGGCGTGACAGCGTCAGGCGCGCCGAGCTTGCCGAGCACCAGACCCCATTCGCGGTCATATTGGGGTGCGCGGACTCCCGGGTGACGCCCGAGGTCCTCTTCGACGACGGGATCGGCGACATCTTCCCGGTTCGAGTCGCCGGCAACACCGCTGCCGCGCCGGCTCTCGTCGGCAGCATCGAGTACGGTGCCGCCGTTCTCGGCTCGGTGCTGCTGATGGTCCTCGGACACGAGGGCTGTGGCGCCGTCAAGGCCACGATCGACTACGTCCAGAAGGGCACCCAGCAGCCGGGCCACGTCCAGGCTTTCCTCGACCCCATCGTTCCCGCCGTCCAGGCGGTCCAGGCCCAGCCGCCCGGCCAGCTGATGGAGGCCGCCATCCAGCAGAACATCCGTCTGCAGGTCCAGCAGCTGAGCGCCTCGGCTCCCTTGCTCGCACCGCTGGTGTCGTCCGGGAAGCTCAAGGTGGTCGGCGCGGAGTACCACCTGGCGAGCGGCCAGGTCCAGCTGGTGAGCTGAGGCACTCGAGCCGAACGCTGGCGCAACGCACCCGCCGAGCGTGATCCTTGGCACCGCGGGATAGTGGCACCGTGACCGGCAGTCAACGGATCGCGCTCGGCCTCCTGCTCGCCGCGCTGGTGATCGGGCTCGGCCTCGCTGTTGGCGGATCTCCGGGAGAGATCGCGCTCGTCCTGGTGGTGCCGCTGGGACTGCTCACCCTGTTGGTCCTTACCCGCCGCCGCTAGCCCTGCCGGGCCGCTAACCGGGGATGTGCTGCGCCTGGCCGGCACGGAGGACCATCCAGTCGGCGTCGATGCCTCTGACCGCGGCCTTGCAGTTCTTGCAGACTCCGGCGATATCGACGTCCAGCGGCGCGCCACAGTTCGGGCACCGCCGCCCGTCGGCGCTGGCGGCGTCGCTCGTGGCCTGACCCGATCGCTGAAAGACCCAATCCTGCTCCCAGAACGCCATCTCGTGGTTCCCTCGCGTCACCCGGCCCGAGGCGGCGTCGACGTCGTAGTTTGCGGAAGCAGCGCGGAAGCGGACGGTGATCACGTCATGAGCATCGTCGCTCTCCGCCGCCAGAATCGTCGCCTTGGCGACGGTCAGGTTCTCGAGCACGTTCCGCGTTCCCGCCCTGCGGCAGCCTTCGATGTCGGCTTTCTGACGCTGCCAGGCGTCCTCGGTCATCACGGGCTTGCTCAGCTCCGGTCGCTGCTGGCTCCACGCCTCTTCGACGGCGAAGAAGCATCGTTCCGCCGTGGCGAGGAAGGCGTCCTCGTCGAAGCCCGGGTCATGGGCACCTATCGCTGCTAGCCCGGCAGCAACCTCCTCCGTGCGCGCCCCGTGACGGGCCGTCGTGGGCGCCATCGTGGTCGAACCTGCCGAGAGATGCTCGGGGGAGGTCGCCGCGCCCAGGGCCTGGCCCGTCGATCCGGGCCAGCCGGGTGCGGTCGCCGGGTGCCTCGACCTTCGGTGACCGGCGATGACGAAGATGAGCGCGATCACGATGATCGGAACGAGCACGAACAGCACCCCGAAGCCGTCACCGCCGCCGCCACTGCCGTTGCTGACGCCACCTCCGGTGACGCCGCCGCCACCGACGAAGGTGTGACCGCCACCGCCGCTGAAATGGCTCCCACCGCCGCTGCTGCTGTGGCCGCCCCCGCCACCACCGACACCTCCGCCCGCCCGGGCGAGGAACAGGGCGAAGCTCAGGAACATCGTCAGGCGACCCTCCGCACGGAGCCCCCAGCGAGGAACAGGGCGAAGCTCAGGAACATCCATCCCCCCGATCGGCAGCGAAGGTAGCAGACGGCGTGGTCACGTGAGCGGAGTGCACCTCAGGACACCGGGGTCGTCATCGCGCCCAGATCGTTCATGAGGCGGTGGCTGGCGACGCTCGAGGCCGAGGCGTCAGCCATGACGTTCGCCACCCACTGGCGCATCGACGACACGCGCTGACCGCCGATCGACCTGAGGTCTCCCGAGACGGTCGCCAGGTCGCGCTCGAGCGCGTTCACGTCGCCGCGCATCGACGTCGGCCACGCGAGGCCCAGGAGATCATGGTCGGACTGGTCCACCGCGTCGGCGAACTGCACGCTCGGTCGGATCAGGGCCTCGGCCGAGGTGGCAGAGCCGGTCTCCGTCTTGCTCGCCAGCGCGGTCCACACCCTCTCGGCGTTCTCGTATCGCTCGATCACCGAGCGGTATCCGTGACCGACGGAGCCGAGGTCCCCGGACCCGGCGACGGCAGCGCCGGCCTGGGCGGGGTCATCACTGACGGCGCCGCTGCCCACCATGGCCAGCACGGCTGTCACCAGGACGCCGACGCCCGCCAGGCCGGCTGCCGCCGGCGACCAGCGGCGGCGGGGCGGGGTGACAGTCGGAGGAGGGGGCCACGACGGCGCGTCGGGCGCCAGCACTCCCTCCCTCTGCGCCGTCGCTGCCATCTCGTGTCCCCTCAACTCGTGCTGGGCCGGAATGCCCCAGCAGGGTCCGTCTCCGACTCTCGTCACTATGGGTGCAAGTCCTGACGAAATGCTGACGATCGTCTGACGAAGTGCTGACCCGCCTAGCTGTCCGATTCCCGCTAGCGATTGGCCCTCGCCGCTGTCAGGCTTCCTGGGTGCTCCCGGATACCGACCAGTGCTACCGAGCGGTCACGAGTCGCGACGCCCGCTTCGACGGCTGGTTCTTCACCGCCGTCACCTCGACGGGTACCTACTGCCGGCCCAGCTGTCCGGCCCGCACACCCAAGCGCCCCAACGTCCGCTTCTTCACCACGGCGGCGGCGGCGCAGCGGGCTGGCTTCCGCGCCTGCAAGCGGTGTCGCCCGGACGCGACGCCCGGCTCACCGGAGTGGAACGGACGCGCCGACCTGGTGGCTCGGGCCATGCGCCTGATCGCCGACGGGATCGTCGACCGCGAAGGAGTGACCGGACTCGCCCATCGCCTCAGCTACAGCGAACGCCACCTCAACCGGCTCCTGCTCGACGAGGTGGGTGCCGGTCCCTTGGCCCTGGCCAGGGCCCAGCGGGCCCATACGGCGAGGGTGCTCATCGAGACGACCGACCTGAGCTACACGCACGTCGCCTTCGCGTCCGGGTTCGCCAGCATCCGCCAGTTCAACGACACCATCCGCGCCGTGTTCGCCTCGACCCCCACCAACCTCCGCCGTCGCACGAGGCGGCAGACCGATCAGTCGGGAGGTGTCACGCTCCGCCTGTCGTTTCGAAGGCCGCTTCACGTGGAAGCCCTTGTCGACTTCCTCGCGACCCGTGCGATACCAGGCGTCGAGGACTTCTCGGCCGGCACCTATCGACGGACCCTGCGACTGCCACACGGCGGGGGAGTGGTGGGGCTGCGCGACGGCGGCGGCCACATCGCCGCCCAGCTCCTCCTCGACGACTGGCGGGACCTCGGGCCTGCGGTCCAGCGCTGTCGTCGTCTGTTGGACCTCGACGCCGATCCGGCAGCCGTCGACCACCTCCTGGGCGCCGACCCGGTCCTCGCGCCACTCGTCGCCGCCCGTCCCGGCCTTCGCGTTCCCGGCGCGGTCGACGGTCTCGAGATCGCCGTCAGGGCGATCGTGGGCCAGCAGATCTCGGTGGCCGGTGCTCGCACCCTGACCGGCGAGCTCGTCCAGAGACTGGGCAAGCCGTTGACGGCGGCCGACGGCACCCTCACCCGCCACTTTCCCGAGCCAGGGGCCCTCGCCGACGCCGATCCATCCTCGTTCGGACTTCCGGAGGCGAGGGGCCGCGCCCTGGTGGGGCTGGCCCGCTCAGTGGACGCTGGAGCCCTGGTGCTCGATCCGGGCGCCGACCGGGAGGCGGCGAACAAAGGCCTCCTCGACGAACCGGGGATCGGACCCTGGACGGCCGGCTACGTCGCCATGCGCGCGCTCGGCGATCCGGACGTGCTGCTGGACACGGACGGTGGGACCAGGCGGGCCTGCGGGCGCCTCGGGCTTCCTCGTGGGCCTGGCCCCCTGCGCGCGCACGCCGAGCGGTGGCGGCCGTGGCGCTCGTATGCGGTGCAACACCTCTGGGCGAGCCTCGCGCCCGCACCCAGACGAAAGGAGACCGATGCCTGAGACCATGTGGACGATTGTGTCGAGTCCCATCGGAGACTTGCGGCTGACCGGTGACGGCCGTTCCCTGCACACTCTCCACCTCCCGGACGGCGGCCGACCGACCACGGCCCCGAACGGTCACCGTCGCGACGACGACGCCTTCGCCGACGCCCGGGCGCAGCTGACCGAGTACTTCGAGGGAGCCCGGACCACCTTCGAGCTCTCTCTCGACCCAAAGGGGACGCCCTTCCAGTTGCGGGTCTGGGACGCGCTCCGCAGGATCCCCTATGCCGCCACCGCCAGCTATGGCGAGGTGGCGGCGGCCATCGGCAGCCCGAGCGCCTCGCGCGCCGTGGGACTGGCCAACGGCCGCAACCCGATCGCCATCATCATCCCGTGCCATCGGGTGATCGGCGCCGACGGGAGCCTCGTCGGCTACGGCGGAGGACTCGACCGCAAGCGCCGATTGCTCGAGCTGGAGGGCCGGGGTCTCGCCGGCCATCAGGGTGGAACCCAGCGCCGCGGTGCCGGGCAAGATCCGTGATCCCGGTTTAAGGTGGACATCGGCAGGCTGCCGGTGCCGAGGGGGGCCGGTGTCAGGAGAGAGGAGCGCCGGTGCTAGGGGCTGAGCAATCATCGTTCGACAAGCCGGACGAGGTACGCACCTTCGAGAAGGGACGGGTCGACGTCATCAACGTCGGCGGGGCCGAGATCGGACGCCTCACCTTCGAGCCGGGCTGGCGGTGGTCCGAGCACGTGAAGCCGTCGGCCGGCACCGACTGGTGCATGGCGCCGCACTTCCAGTACCACGTCTCCGGCATCCACCACATCCTTCTCGCCGACGGGACGGAGTTCGACTGCTACCCAGGCGACGTCGTCGCGCTCCCGACGCCGCACGACGGCTGGGTGGTCGGGGACGAGCCCGTCGTTCTCATCGACTGGTGGGGGATCATCGGCTACGGGAAGTAGCCGACACGCCTGCACCGGCGACGTGGTCTAGCCGTGCAGCCCCGACGCCGGGAAGATGAAGCCGAGGCACTGCTTGATGCCGGTGGTCCACACCGGGAGGTCGTGCGCTCCGGGATTGACCGTGAGCCCGCTGTTCGGCTGGCCGGCAGATTTCATCGCCGCGATGTAGCTACGAGCCTGGTCGAGTGACTCCGGGTCGCTCGCTCCGGCCACGAGCAGGGTGCGCGGGCCGCTGGCCGAGACGTGGAGTATCGGCGAGCCAGCCTGCTTCACCGCGGCCGACTGGCCCGCGAACGCCGGCGGCTCGGCGGTGAAGAAGCCGCTCATCGGGCAGGCCGCCTGATAGACGCCGGGAGACAACGTCGGCAGGTAGGCCGACCCGTACCCGCCAGAGGAGAGCCCCGTGACGTTCCAAGCGTGGTTGGTGCGGTAGTGGGAGTCGACCCACTGTCGCAGCTCGGGACCGGTCACCGTTCCCATGGGCTGGCTGCTGGTGTTGGCGAAGTCGCTCTCGCCCACCGCCGGCCCCGTCCCGTCGGGGGCGACGGCGATGAACGGCGTCTTCGACTGGGTGGACAGCGGGACCACGTTCAGGCCGCCCACGATCTCCTCGAGACCACCGGGGACACCGTGAAGCAGCTCGACCACGGGGTAGCGCTGGGTCGACTCCTCATAGCCCGGCGGCAGCACCACGAGGACCCGGCGGTTCGAATGCAGGGCCGCAGAAGGGTAGGTCGTCTCGATCAGCTGCGCCGAGCTGGACCCGAACGCGGAGGTCGAGATGAACACGGTGGACACGAGCGCGCCGATCACCGCGGCGGGCACGATGAGGAGCCATCCGATCGGACCCAGCGGCCCCGTACGGCTCGCCTGTCCCGACGGCACGCCACTGGCCTCCCGATCGGCGACCACCTGGGGACGGGGGCCGAGGAGGATCCCGAGGCCGAACCCGAAGATGAAGCTGATGAGGTGCTCCCAGTCGGCCAGCTGGTGGTGGAGGACCAGGCCGCCGAGCACGAAGATCACGCCCAGGATCCGTAGCCACCGCCATCGCAGCAGGGCGACCAGGGCGCCGCCTGCGCCGGCGGTGACGGCTGAGGCCCCGAAGTCGAGAGTGGACAGGGTGTTGGCCGCCCAGCTGCTTCCGAGGACGTTCGCCAGCCCGAGCACCGCCTCGACGCCGAGGGGACCGATGATCCCGCAGACGACGACCACGACCACCGACCGGACACTGCCTGCCAGCGCCTCGTAGAGGCCCAGGAACACGAGCATCGACAGGCAGATCGACAACGCCATGAAGGTGTTCCGGGTCAGGAGCTGGTTCGTGAACAGGTTCGACCAGTGGCCGGCCTGGATCTGACGACCGCTGTAGGCGTACTGGTACTCGGCGGTCAGGGTGAGGTCGTGATGGAACACCCCCGTCCGCCAGGCCGTGGTGATGATGGCGGCGATGATCAGGACGGTGATGATCGGGGGATGGACCCGAAAGCCCGCCGGCCAGGGAACTCGATGACGCCGGCGGGTCGCTTCGCCTTCGACGAGGGTCACAGGAGGAGCTGCCTAGTGACTGCCGCGCAGGGCTTGGCGAAGTCCCCCGGGGACGTAGCTGCGGGCCACGGCTGCGAGACCGCCCGGTAGCTGACGGCGGCTCGGCACCACCAACCACCGGGGCTCCCAGGTCGGGTTGAACTTGTCCTTGTAGCGGCGTAGCGACCTCGTGGGATAGAGCCGCTCAGCCATCTTTCCCCGGGAGAGCGGGACGCAGGCCAGGCTGGCCTCGCGCAGGCCCGCTTCGGCGAAGCCGACGAGGCTCTCGGCGATCAGGAAGTCGATGGTGGGATTGGGAGCCTCCGGAGTCCGGCGCATGATGTCGAGGACCCTGCCACGCCCGCCGTCGTGGTGATGCCAGGTCACGAACCCCACCGGCTTGCCCGAGCCGTCAACCGCGACGCGGCAGTCGGTCGAGCTGATCTCCTCAGGGTCGAAGCGCCCGAGCGTGAAGCCCATCTCGCCGCAGTGCTTGGTCGCCAGCCACGCCGAGGAGACCTCGGCCACGCCCTCGGCCAGCTCGCTGGACCACGGGACCATGGTGAGCCCGGCGCGCTTGGCCGCGCTCACGCTGTGGCGGATATTGGACATCCGCTTGCCCTTCAACGAGAACCCGTCCAGGTCGATCACGGCGTCCTCGGCGATCGGCATGGCGTACATGCCCCGGTTCTCGTAGGGCTCGGACTCGGCGACACAGGTGAACACCGGACGCAGCCGGTCGGTTTTCAGGCGCGCGAGCAGCTCGTCGAGGACGCGCTCCCTCGCCCAAGGAGGCGCGGCCACGTCGGTGGCGAGCACGGCCCACCGACCACGACGGACATAGCCGGTCACGGCCGCTCCGGCGAGGCGCACGACGACCCGGTCCTCGCCGAGCAGGAAGGGGCTGGCAGACTCGCGTCCCCAGCGCGCCACCGCCGCCTGCATCAGCGGAGTGACGGCCGCGGCGGGCGTCGCCTCCGGCCGGATCCGCCGGCCCGGCGCGCGAACCCGCCCCTTGGTCCGTTCCTTGGTCTGCACGCCACCACCCTCGGTCGCAGCATCCGAAGCGGCGGCGCGGTCACCGTTCGGTGGCGCCTCCTCGGAGGGGTCGGGCGAGACCGGCCGACTCTCGGGCGGGTACCACTTGCCGTCCCACGCCAACCACCAATCGACACCCTGCGAGGTGTCGCTCATGGAAATCGCCCCCCCTTAGGTACGACCCGTCCGGCGCCCGTCACGTCCCGGAACCGAGCCAGACGCAGCACCTGCAGCACTTCTCCTGACCAGTTGCAGAATACGCCTCTTGCTTCCGGGCGGAAAGGGCACCATTTGGATCGCTTTGGCGTCGGGTTCTCGAGGGATGCGAGCGTCCGTCGAGCTCACCCCCGCCCGCAGCTTGCTCCGAGACTGCGATCGGCTGCCGACCATCCGGGAGCCTCGAGCTCCGGCCAGTAGTCGCCCGTGTGCTCGTCCTGGGTGAACGGCACCGGTGGCGGTCTCCCGCCGGCAATGTCCCCCACGGCGTCGAGGAACACCTCGACCTCCTCGGCCGTGGTCGACAGGGTGGCGCTGGCCCTGACCGCGCCCGGGACCTCGCGGCGATCCCCCCGTCGAAGACCCTGCCGGTAGGCCGCCTGCTCCTCCTCCGACACGCCGAGGAGCCGGATCAGATAGGGGTGGGCACAGAAGCACCCATGACGCACTCCGATCCCGTACTCCGCGGCCAAGCGCGCCGCCACGAGGGCATGAGACACGCCGTCGACGACGAAGCTCGCCACCGCGAGCGTCGGCGTGGCTCTCGATGGCCCCAGCACCTTCACCCCGGGGATGGCATCGAGGCCCGCCCGCAGCTGGGTGGCGAGCGTCTGCTCGTGTGCACGAATCGTCGGCCACCCGATCGCCGTCAGCTCGCGCATGGCGGTACCCATCGCCACGGCGCCGACGACGTTCGGCGAACCGGCCTCCTCCCGCTCGGGCGGATCCGTCCACACCACCTCGTCGAGGTCGACGATGTCGACGGCGCCGCCACCGAAGAGAAAGGGCTCGCCCCGGCTGAACACCTCGCTGGGTCCTATGAGCACTCCCGCCCCGAAGGGGGCGTACATCTTGTGACCGCTCCAGGCCAGGAAGTCGGCCTCGGCAGGCAGGGGTACGTGGGGAGCGAGCTGGGCGGCGTCGACGAAGACCGGTACGCCGCGCTCGTGGGCGGCGGCGATCAGAAGCGGCAGCGGCGGCAGCCACCCCGTGACGTTCGAGGCGCCCGTGACGGCAAGGAGTCGTGGCTTGGGATGCTCGTCGAGGGCCGCAGCGACCTGGTCGACCGAGAACGTGCCGTCGAGCCCGCATTCGACGTACCGGCGGCGGGCGACCCGCCCCCAGGGGAGAAGGTTGGCGTGGTGCTCGACGACGGTCGTGACGACGACGTCGTCCCTACTCAGCTGCAGTCGGTACGCCAGATGGTTGATGGCATCGGTCGTGTTCCGGCAGATGACGGCCAGGTCCGACCCCGCCTCCCTGCCGGCAAAGGCGAGTGCATCGGCGCGCGCGTCTTCGTACGCGGTCGTCGCCAGTCTCGACTTGTAGCCGGTGGCGCGGTGGATGCTGCCGTACCACGGCAGAAACTCGGCGACCCGCTCGGCTACGGCCAGCAGGGCAGCGGTGGAGGCCGCGCCATCGAGGCAGATGTAGGGCCGCTCCAGCCCGTCGATACACGGCACGGCGACGCCGTCACCAACCAGGCGAAGCGGAAGCCGGGACACGGCTCAGGGTACTCGTTGCAGACCATCCTTGACTGGCGTACCATCGCCATCCGCAAGGTCTGTCGGCGTGGGGAGCGCTGATCGGTGGAAGGGGGGGACTCCAGGGCTCGAGGTGACGTCGACACGCCGCAACCCCTTTGGGGACGTAGCTCAGGTCTGGATAGAGCGCCTGCTCTCGGGCAGGAGAAACGCTGGTTCGAATCCCGTCGTCTCCACTGACCAGCTCCATTCGTCACCACTGCGAGGGCAACCTGAGTCGTCCGACCGCTAGATCGATGAAGGTCATGGACGCCAACCAGCTGCGCCAGGCCTTCGTGGACTACTTCGTCGAGCGGGGCCACCACTACCTGCCCTCGGCCTCGCTGGTGTCCAAGGACCCCACGGTGATGTTCACCGTGGCCGGCATGGTGCCCCTCAAGCC
>JBPYEZ010000163.1:0-7864 GCA_051984395.1 Acidimicrobiales bacterium
GACTACGAAGGGATGCGCGGCGTGCTCCTGGCATGGGACGCGGAGACCGCCACCGGGCGACCGCCGGTGACCAACGACTGGGTCGCTGAGGTCTGCGGCCGGTATCCCGAGCGCTTCATCCCGTTCGCCTCGGTCGATCCCTGGAAGGGCGAAGCGGCTGTGGCCGAGGCCCGCCGGGCGGTGAAGGAGCTGGGCATGAAGGGCTTCAAGTTCCAGCAGGCGGCGATGGCGTTCGTGCCCTCCGACGAACGGTTCTCGCCACTGTGGGAGGAGATCTCGGCCCTGGGGGTGCCATGCCTCTTCCACGTCGGCACCACGGGCATGGGCGCGGGAACGCCCGGAGGGTCGGGCTTCGAGCTCGACTTCGTGCGGCCCATCCATGTCGACACCGTGGCGGCCAGGTTTCCCGCCCTCACCATCATCTGTGCCCACCCCGCCTTCCCCTGGCAGCTGGAGATGAACGCCATCGCTCTCCACAAGGCGAACGTCTTCACCGACCTGTCGGGATGGGCGCCGCGGTACTTTCCGCCCGAGCTCGTCCGGGAGGTCGGCGGCCGGCTGCAGGACAAGACGCTGTTCGGGACCGACTATCCCTTCATCCTGCCGGAGCGCTGGCTGAGGGAGTTCTCGGATCTGGGTTTCAGCGATGCGGTCACGGAGAAGGTGCTGTGGGGCAACGCCGAGCGGCTGCTGGGGCTGTGACCCGATAGGCGGTTGGCCGGGGGGGCGGGTAGCCTCTCGACAATGGCCAAAGTGTCCGACGCCAGCGCGTCCCCCACCGCGTCACCCCCGCTCCTGGCCCGCTGGCGCGAGGTGCTCCGCACGTCCAACCCGCCGGCCGGCCGTCTCGATCCCGTGTCGAAGTGGCTGGTGCTGACGAGAGCCTCGGTCCTGCCGATGACGCTCACCGCCGGCGCCGTCGCCGGTCTCCTGGCGGTGAACCAGCACGGCTTTCGTCTCGGGCTGTTCTTCCTCGCCCTGGCGGGCATCCTCCTCGCGCACGTCGCCAACAACCTCATGAACGATCTGTTCGACCTGGAGGTCGGGGCCGACACGGACTCCTATCCCCGTGCGCTCTACGCGCCCCACCCGGTGCTGTCGGGGATGATCTCCCGGCGGGGGCTGCTCACCGCGGCGTTGGCCGTCAACGTCGTCGATCTCGCCATCCTCATCGTGCTGTTCGGCTACCGCGGCTGGCCGGTGGTGGCGCTCGCCGTGGGCGGCTTCCTGCTCAGCGCGGCGTACACGGCTCCGCCCCTACGGCTCAAGAAGCGCGGCCTCGGCGAGCCGGACGTGCTCGCGGTGTGGGGTCCGTTGATGGTCGGCGGAACCTACTACGCCGCCGTGGGCAACCTGCCCTGGCAGGTCGTCGCCGCCTCCATTCCCTACGGGCTGCTCTGCACCACCGTCCTGATGGGCAAGCACATCGACAAGATCGCCTGGGACGCACCACAGGGAACGCGCACCCTGCCGGTGCTGCTCGGCGAGCGCCGGGCCCGGCGTCTGACCCAGGCCATGATGGCCACCTTCTACCTCAGCGTGGCCGTGCTGGTGTCAGTCGGCGCCCTCCCGTGGCCCACGTTGCTGGCGTTCGCCGCCCTGCCGGCGTTGGTCAAGGTGTGGAAGGCCTTCGACCGGCCCCGCCCCGACGAGCCACCGGCCCGGTTCCCCGTTTGGCCGCTGTGGTTCGCGGCCATCGCCTTCCTCCACACCAGACGGGCGGGGGCGCTGCTCGTGGCCGGCCTGGCGATCGGTGCCATCCTCGGCTACTGAGCACCTCGGACCGCTAGGTCACCTCTCGCAGCGTCCCCTTCTCCACCTCGTAGACGAAGCCACGCACGTTCTTCTTCGGGATGAACGGGCTCGACATGACGCGTGCGATCGACTGGCGGACGTCCCGGTCCACGTCGCCGAACGCCTCCGCCGCCCACGTCGGGCGCACCCCGGTGTCCTTCTCGATCTGCTGTCGGAAGTCGTCGTCGGTGAAGGTGAGCATGCCGCAGCCGGAGTGGTGCACGAGGATGATCTCCTCGGTCCCCAGCAGCCGCTGAGAGATGGCGATCGATCGGACGGTGTCGTCGGTGACGGCGCCCCCCGCGTTGCGGATCACGTGGGCGTCGCCCTCGCTCAGGCCGAAGATCCCGTAGGGATGAACCCGGGCGTCCATGCAGGCCACGATGGCCACCTTCTTCGCCGGCGGCACGGGCAGGTCACCCTTGTCGAACCCCGCCGCGTAGCGATCGGCGTTGCGTACCAGCTCGTCGGTGGCGCTCATGGCTCTCCCCTCGACCTAGGCCTAATCCTGACTCTAAGCCTAATCCTGACCCTATCAGTCAGCAATTGGCTGGTCACGGGGCCCCGCCGCCTCCGATAACCTGACCAGCCAGTCAAGAAACGGTCCCCAGGGGGTTCCATGGCCGAGATCGTGTCCGAGGAGCAGTTCGAGCGGGAAGCCGTCGAATTCCTCGAGGCCCACGCCAAGCTGAGGGTGGAGCAGAAGAAGGGCTGGGGCCAGGGCTCCGACAGCGTCGCCCTCTTCGCCGAGCGGTCCACCGAGGAAGAGGAGGCCGAGGTTGTGGCGGCCAAGGCCTGGCGCCAGCAGGTGTTCGACGCCGGCTTCGGGTGGATCACGGGGCCGAAGGCCTACGGCGGCCGGGAGCTCCCCGCCTCCTACGAGCGTCTCTACCAGTCGCGGGAGGCGGCTTTCGACACCCCTGCCCAAACACCGTTCGGCATCGGCCTGGGCATGGTGGCGCCGACGATCCTCGCCCACGCCACGGAGCCGACCCGGCAGCGCTATCTGCAGTCGCTCTACCGCGGCGACATCATCGCCTGCCAGCTCTTCAGCGAGCCCGGTGCCGGCTCCGACCTGGCCAGCCTCCAGACCAGGGCCGAGCGGGACGGCGACGAATGGCGCATCACCGGTCAGAAGGTCTGGACCTCGGTCGCGCAGTTCGCCGACATCGGCGAGATCATCTGCCGCACCGATCCCAGCCTGCCCAAGCATCGGGGACTGACGGGCTTCGTCATCGACATGCACGCCCCGGGCGTCGAGGTCCGGCCCCTGCGTCAGATGACGGGCGGCTCCACCTTCAACGAGGTCTTCTTCACCGACGTGCGCGTGCCGGACGACCATCGTCTCGGTGACGTCAACCAGGGCTGGACGGTCGCGCTCACCACGCTCATGAACGAGCGGGCCGCCATCGGAGCCGGCGGCGCCGGGGTCGGCGGTGTCCTCGGCGGCGACCGCATCATCGAGCTCCTCCGCCACTTCGGCCACAACGACGATCCCCTGCTGCGCCAGCGGCTGGCCGATGTCTACATCAACGGCAAGGTGGCCAGCTACACCAACCAGCGGGCCATGGCCAAGATCAAGGCTGGCCAGCTGCCGGGTCCGGAGATGTCGATCGCCAAGCTCTCGCTCACCAACAACATGTCGCGTGTCGGGGAGCTGGTGAGCCTGGCCCTGGGCCCCCGCCTGGCCGCCGACACGGGCGAGTGGGGTACCTACGCCTGGTCGGAGCTCGTCCTCGGTACTCCGGGGGTGAAGGTGGCGGGTGGCACCGACGAGGTCATGAAGAACATCATCGGCGAGCGTGTCCTCGGCCTCCCGAAGGAGCCGTCACCCACCGGCGCCTCCTGACCCGTTGGCCTCGTCGGGCGCGAGCTCGGTGCCCGGCCGCCGGTACCGGGTCCCCCAGACGAGATGGTCCATGAACACCCAGCTGCGCCGGTGGATCGACGTCGGCCCCCACGCCCGCAGCGACATCTTGTGGCGGGGGCACGGGTAGCCCTTGTTCAACTCGAAGTCGTAGCCCGGGAAGTGCGGCGCCTCGCCCCGCATGACCCGATCACGGGTGACCTTGGCCAGGACCGAGGCGGCGGCGATGGACAGACAGGTGGCGTCGCCCTTCACGATGCGGCGGGTGTTCGGACCGCCCACGAAGTCCCACCGCCCGTCGATCAGCACGTGGTCGGGCCGCACCGACAGGGCAGCCAGGGCGCGCCCGGCGGCCAGCCGCTGAGCCTCGGACATTCCCAGCTCGTCGCACTCGTCCGGGGTGGCGTGGCCCACGGCCCAGGTCGTGCACCACCCCGCCACCCGGTCGAAGAGCGCCTCCCGCTCGGGCTCGGTGAGCATCTTCGAGTCCCGCACCTTGTAGACCCGGCGGTCCCGCGGCAGCACCGCGGCGCCCACGCTGAGTGGGCCGGCCCACGCTCCGCGGCCGACCTCGTCCATGCCCACCACGACCGCGGCCCCGTCACCCCACAGGTCGCGCTCGATCCGGAGGGACGGTACGACCTGGCGGCGTCGCGGGATGGTCGCCCTGGCGCGGCCCCCGCTCGACCCCATGCGCGGCAGGCTAGCTCAGCGACACTCCGGGGGGGCCGGCAACCACCTCGCCGATGGTGACGAAGTCAGACACCGACTCGAGACGCGACGCGTCGGCGGGGGCCAGCGCGACCAGGAGACCTCCCGAGGTCTGGGGGTCATAGGCGAGGCTCTCGAGCGCCGCCGGGGCCGAAGAGCGCACCCGATCCTCGAGGTGGGATCGGTTGCGAGCGTCGCCGCCCGTGCGGGTCCCGGCCGCGGCCGCCGCCTCGGCTCCCGGGTACAGAGGCAAAGCCGCCGCCGACAGTGACAGGCCGACGCGCGAGCGTTCGGCCATCTCCCAGGCGTGGCCGAGCAGGCCGAAGCCGGTGACGTCGGTGACCGCGTGCGGCGGGCTGGCCAGTCGTGCGAGCTCCTCGGCAGCACCCCGGTTGAGCGTGCGCATGCCCGCCACCACCGCCCGGCAGTCAGCCTCGTCGCCGCCTGCCAGCACGATGCCGGTGCCGAGCGGCTTGGACAGCACCAGCGCGTCGCCGGGGCGCGCTCCCGCCTTGGTCCACACCTGGCCCGGGTGGACGACGCCCTGCACCGCCAAGCCGAAGATGGGCTCCTCGGAGCGAATGGTGTGACCGCCCGCCACCTGCCCGCCCGCTTCGACGACCACGTCCGCGGCGGCGGCCAGGATGTCGCCGATCGCCTCCGGCGGCATCTGCTCGGGAAACGCCGAGATGTTGAGGGCGAGGACGACGCGCCCTCCCATGGCGAACACGTCCGAACAGGCGTTGGCCGCGGCCACCGCACCGAAGTCAGCCGGGTCGTCCACGAGGGGCGGGAAGAAGTCCGTGGTCGACACCAGGGCGACCTCGTCGTTGATCTTCCACACGGCGGCGTCGTCGAACGGCGCCAGCCCCACCAGCAGCGACGGGTCCGCGCTGTCCGCAAGCTGGCGCACGAGGGCCGACAGCGGTGCCGCGCCCCACTTCGCCGCGCAGCCGCCGCACGACGTCCATTCGGTCAGCTTGACGCCAGCGCCATCGCCGGTGTCCGTGGTACCGATCGACTCGGCCACGCAGCCTCCTCTCCATGGCGGCGCTCGGGGCCGTGGCGGGGGTGACACCCTCGGTAGCCGGCCCTCCCCGAAAAGTTATCGCTGTACAGCACCGATACCCCCTTGTGCTTCCCCGGCCCATCGACCAAGATGGCGGTCTTAGCGGGAGCGTTGTCGGTTGCCCGGCCTGTCAGGTGCAGACCGGGGCGCAGGGGTTTCTGCTGGGGGGGACAGCCGAGGGTCGCCGCAAGGGAGGGCAGGTGATGGGTGAGGTAGTGGCACCCGAGACTCGATCTGACGACGAGCTGCTGGCCACTGGCACCCCGGTCGACGTACGTAGCCGGTATGTGGGCACCTGGAGCCGTGGATTCGAGGTGGCCGAGATCGTCGGCGACGCCTATCGGGTCCGCAGGCTCTCCGACGGCAGCGTCCTACCCAGCGAGTTCTCCTCCGACGACATCAGAGCGCAGCGCCCGAAGAAATCGGGCCTGTGGTGGTACTGACCCCCTAGCACGCGCCCCCCCAGCTCGCGCGCCCCAGCTCGCGATCGGGTCCAGGTCGGTCGGCGCCCCCGTCAGGAGCGGAGGGAGCTCAGATAGTCATCGATCGGGATGGCGTTCAAGGTCAGCGTCTTGATCGTGCCCCGTGCCCCGAGCCGGAGCGCCACACGGGCGACGGTCGTCTCGTCGGGCGCCTCGAGGATGGTGGCGAAGTCGTAGGGCCCGAGCAGCGCCCACTGCTGCAGCACCCGGGCCCCCATCGACTCGACGTCGGCGTTCACCTGCTTGAGGCGATCGGGGTTGTCGTGCAGTGTCGACGCCCCGTCGGGGCCGATGGTCGAGAGCATCAAGAAGGTGCTCATGGACGAGCACCCTAACGCAGGCGGCTCACGTTCTCGCGTTCGTCGACGTCGACCTCGGTCGCGAGGAAGGCGTCGAGCATCTCCCGAGCCACCTCCGGCGAGGTGAGCCGAAGCCCGAAGGCGAGGACGTTGGCGTCGTTCCACCGCCGCGCCCCTCTCGCCGTCTCGGCGTCGGTGCACAGGGCCGCCCGGACGCCAGGCACCTTGTTGGCCGCCATCGACACCCCGGTGCCGGTCCAGCAGCACACCACGCCTCGCTCGGCCCGACCGGAGGCGACCGCCTCTCCCACCAGGCGGCCGACATCGGGCCAGGGCTCGGCCCGAGCCACGTCCGTCACCTCGTGGCCGTGGCGCTCGAGCTCGGCCACGACGGCGGAGGTGAGGGAGGTCCCCTCGTCGGTGCCGAAGGCGATGCGCATCACCCAGAGACGCTATCCGGTGGCGGCCCCTATGGTGGGGGCCCCTAGCCTGGCTTCATGGGCCGGCGTCGGGTGGCCATCGTTCCCCACACCCACTGGGATCGGGAGTGGACCGAGCCGTTCGAGGCCGTTCGCCTGGACCTGGTCGACCTGCTCGACGGCGTGATCGACCTGCTGGAACGCGATGGGTCCTTCCCCGCCTTCCTCCTCGACGGTCAGACGGCCCCGATCGACGACTATCTGGAGGTGAGACCGGAAGCCGAGGCGCGCATCAGGCGGCTGGTCGCCGCGGGACGGCTGGAGATCGGGCCCTGGTACGTCCCGATGGACGAGTTCCTCGTCTCGGGGGAGACGATCGTGCGCAACCTGCAGCTCGGCTTGGCGCGCGCCGCCCGCTTGGGCGGCGCCATGACCATCGGCTACCTGGCCGACAACTTCGGCCACATCGCTCAGATGCCCCAGCTCCTCAGGGAGGCCGGTCTCGACCATGCCGTCGTGTGGCGAGGGGTGCCGGCGACGATCGACCGCACCGCGTTCTGGTGGTCGGCCCCCGACGGCTCCACGGTGCGGGCCGAGTACCTGGCGCGCGGCTACGGCAACGGCGCCGCCCTGCCCGACGACCCGGCGGCGCTGACCCGACGGCTGGCCGCCCACGAGGCCGAGCTGGGAAAGCTCCTCGTCGACGGGATCCTGCTCATGAACGGCACGGACCGGGCGCGGCCGCAGCCGGGTCTGGGTGCGCTGGTGGCGGCGACCAACTCCGGCCAGGACCACTTCGACCTGTGCGTGACCTCCCTCGGTGCCGAGCTGGCCCGGCGACCGAGCGAGGAGCTCCCGCACTGGTCAGGCGAACTCCGTTCGGGACATCGGGCCCACCTGCTTCGGGGCGTGGCCTCGACCCGCGTGGACATCAAGCAGGCCGCGGCGCGAGCCGAGCGGGCGTTGGAGCGGGAGGGCGAACCGCTCTGCGCGCTGTTCCTTCCCGTGTCACGGTGGCCCCGATCACTGCTGGACGCGGCCTGGTTGCAGTTGGTGCGCAACTCCGCCCACGATTCGATCTCGGCGTCCTCGGTCGACGACGTCGCCGCCGCCGTGCTGCAGCGTTTCGCCGGGGCCACCAGCGCCGCCGAGGGGCTCAGCGCGCGGGCCCTGGCCGAGCTGGGCGCGTCGATGGCCGACCCCGGCATGGTCGTGGTCAACAC
>JBPYEZ010000164.1:0-6773 GCA_051984395.1 Acidimicrobiales bacterium
TCGGTGCGAACCAGGGTGGGTGGACGGACCTCCTCGAAGGCGTCGGTGTGGCGATCGAGGGCGAGCGCGGTCATCGCCCGCAGGAGGGCCGCTCCCATACCCCGGTACATGGGGAACATGGACCCCGACAGCCGGGCCGCCCGCTCCATGTCCAACAGCCCGAGCTCCGCCGCGATCTCCCAGTGCGGCACGCGCTGATGAGGCTGGTACTCCGGGTGCTCAGGGCCCCGAGAAGGCCCCGAAGGAGTCCCGGCTCCGGCCCCGGGGGACCACCAGCGCACGACCACGTTGTCGGCCGGCGAGCTGCCGTCAGGGGCGGCGGGATCGGGCAGGTTCGGGATCTCGAGGAGGAGATCCCGCCGCTCGGACTCGAGCGCAGCCAGCTCCGCGTCGATCGCCCGCTCGTCGGGGCCGAGGGACCGGCTCTGCCCGGCCAGCTCCTCGGCCCGCGCCGTGTCTCCCGCCCGTCGGGCCTCTCCCACCTCGCGGGACAGATCCTTGATCCGCCGGCGTATCTCGTCTCGCCGGGCCGTCTCCTCCCGCCATCGGGCATCGCAGGCCAGGAGCCGGTCGATGTCCGAGTCGACGCCGCGCCGGGCCAGCGCCGCCCGCACCCGGTCGGGCTCGCGGCGTACGAGCTGAATGTCGATCATGTGGGTGGAACGGTAGCGTGCGGGCCTGATGCCAGCCGCCATCGACGTGAGAGATCTCGTCGTGCGCTACGGCCCGGTGACCGCCGTCGACGGTCTCACCCTGAGCTGCGAGGCGGGTGAGGTGCTCGCCCTTCTCGGACCCAACGGTGCCGGCAAGACCACGACGGTCGAGACCATCGAGGGGTACCGACGACCGACAAGCGGCGCCGTGCGGGTGCTGGGCCTCGACCCCATCGCCGACCGGCGGGCGCTGGCGCCGAAGATCGGGGTCATGCTCCAGCGCGGCGGCGTCTACCCGGCGATGAGCCCGCGCGAGGCCCTGCGGCTCTTCGCCGCCTACTACGACAATCCCGAGAACCCCGACGCCCTGATCCAGCGGGTGGCGCTGCGGGAGGTGGAGCGGAGCCCGTGGCGCCGCCTGTCGGGCGGGGAGCAGCAACGTCTGTCGCTCGCCCTCGCCCTCGTGGGCCGGCCCAGCGCCGCCTTCCTCGACGAGCCGACGGCGGGGGTGGACCCGGCCGGCCGCCTCGCCATCCGGCAGGCCGTGAGGGACCTTCGCGAGCAAGGTGTCGCCGTCCTCCTCACGACCCACGAGATGGAAGAGGCCGAGCGAATGGCCGACCGCATCGTGATCATCGACCGCGGCGGCGTCGTGGCCGCCGGAAGCCCGGCCGAGCTGATGACCGCGGGGGCCGGCGGCGAGATCCGCTTCGGCGCTCCGCCCGGTCTCCCGGTCGCCGACCTCGGCGCGTCGCTCGGTGCCGTCGTCACCGAGGAGGAACCGGGCGAGTACCGCGTCGACGCCGCGGCGACGCCGGCCGCCGTCGCCGCGCTCACCGCCTGGCTGGCCGACCACGACCTGCCGCTGGCCGATCTGCGGGCCGGTCGGCAACGCCTCGAGGACGTCTTCCTGCGGTTGACGGCGCCCTCGCCCAGGGGCGGCGGATGATGCGGGCCTACCTCGCCCAGACCCGCGCCGAGGTTGCCATGACCCTGCGGCGCGGCGATGCCGTGCTCCTCACCCTCGGCATCCCGGTCCTGCTCCTCGTGTTCTTCTCCCTGGTCCACGTCCTTCCCACGACGACGAAGGAGCCCATCGGGTTCCTCGCTCCGGGGATCCTCGCCCTCGCCGTCATGTCGACAGCGATGGTGAGCCTCGGGATCGCCACCGGCTTCGAGCGCGGCTACGGCGTGCTCAAGCGCCTCGGGACGACCCCTCTCGGCCGGCCCGCCCTGCTGGCCGCCAAGATCACGGCGATCGGCCTGGTGGAGGTGGTCCAGGTCGTGGTCCTCGTCGCCGTGGCCCTCGGCCTGGGCTGGGACCCACACGGCGACGTCGTGCCCGGCATGGTCGCCTTCTTCGCCGCCACCGTGGCCTTCGCCGGCCTGGGGCTGCTCATGGCCGGCACCCTTCGCGCCGAGGTGACCCTCGCCGCCGCCAACGGGCTGTACCTGGTCCTCCTGCTGCTGGGCGGGATGATCGTGCCGCTGTCGAAGCTTCCGGGGGGCCTAGCCGACGCCGCCCGCCTGCTGCCCGCCGCTGCCCTGTCTGACTCGCTCTTCCACGCCCTGGGCTCCGGTGGAGGTGTCCCCCTCGAGTCGTGGCTCGTCCTGCTCGTCTGGGCTGTGGCCGCGCCCGTCGCCGCGGCGGTGACGTTTCGCTGGGAATGAGGCGCCGCTAGGCCGGATGTCCGGTCAGGCCCCTGAGCCGGTCGTCGAGCACCCGCGGGGTGAGCTGGCCCAGGACCGTGGCGCTGACGTTCCCGTTGGCGTCGATGAAGACCGTCGACGGCAGCCCCCGGAGGTGGTACAGGCTGTCGGCCACCTTGTAGTCGGGGTCGACTCCGAGGGGGTAGGTCACCCCGCTCGACCGCACCAGATCGAGGGCAGCCGGTGTCGAGTCGGAGACGTCGATGCCGAGGAAGGCCACGCTTCCGCCAAGGCGGCGCTGGGCCGCGGACAGCGTCGGTAGCTCCTCCCGGCACGGCGGACACCACGAGGCGAAGAAGTTCATCACCACCGGGCGGCCCCGGAAGTCGCCGAGGCCGACCGTCGACCCCGGCTGTCCCAGGCGGGCCACCGAGAACCCAGGCGCCGCGCTCGGTTGCGCGGCCCACCCGCTGGTGAGAATGGCACCGATGAGGGCCACCAGGGCGATCAAGCCGAAGGCGAGCGCCCGCCACCGCCAGGATCGCAGCCAGCCCGGCCCACGTCTCGGGGCGCGGCCCTGCTGGGCCGCACGCTCGGCGGTGGCGCCCACGGGCCCCACCGCTCAGTGGTGGCGCACCAGCTCGTCCACGGCCATGGCGGAGAAGAGCAGCGTCACGTAGGAGATCGAATAGCCGAACAGGCGCATGGCGGACGCCGCGGTGCCGTCGCGCAGCAGGCGCAGCGCGTAGGCCACGAACACGCCGCCGAGCACGATCGCGGCAACGAGGTAGATCGCCCCCATTCCCGCGACCGGAGCGAAGGCGAGCGAGACGACCCACAGCGCGATCGTGTACCCGAGGATCCTGCGCGCCGTCCGGGTGAACGAGGTGACGACCGGGAGCATGGGGACCTCGGCGGCGGCGTAGTCGTCCCGGTAGCGCATGGCGAGGGCCCAGAAATGTGGCGGCGTCCAGACGAAGATCACCGCGAAGAGCACCAACGGCGCCCAGTCGAGGCGCCCGGTGACGGCTGACCACCCGACCAGCGTGGGCACGGCTCCGGCGGCGCCGCCGATGACGATGTTCTGGCTCGAGGTCCGCTTGAGCCAGACGCTGTAGACGAAGACGTAGAAGAGGGTGGCGCTCAGGGCCAGCACGGCGCTGAGCAGGTTGACGAACCTCCACAGGTCGGCGAAGGCCACGATCTCGAGGGCGCCGGCGAAGACCAGCGCCGCTCTGGGCGTCACGATCCCGGTCACCAGCGGCCGGTCACGGGTGCGGCGCATCACCCGGTCGATGTCGCGGTCGACGTACATGTTGGCCGCATTGGCGCCGCCTGCGGCCAGCGCTCCACCAACGAGGGTGGTCAGGACGAGCCATCCCGACGGCAGCCCACGCGCCGCCACGACCATGGTGGGCACCGTCGTGACCAGGAGCAGCTCCACGATCCTCGGCTTGGTGAGCGCGAGGTAGCCGCGGAGACGGGCGAAGGGAGCTACGGGGGCGACGGTCGCCATCGGGGCCCGAGAATACGACGGCACTCTCATCTGCTCAAAAGTGGCCCCTGCGCCCGTCAGCGGGGCGCCCGCCCTCGTCCCGATGTGTCGATTGGGGGGCCCGGCCGTAGCATCTGGCCCAGTGCCGGGCAGCTTGCGTCTCTCCCCCGCCACCTATCGCCGGGTCACCCTGGCCGCGGTGGTCGCCCTGTCGCTCATCGTCGTGACCGGGGGCGCCGTCCGGCTGACGGGATCCGGGCTGGGATGCCCGGACTGGCCGACCTGCACGGGCCACCGCATCGTCGCCGCGTGGAGCCTCCACCCGATGATCGAGTTCACCAACCGCGTCATCACCGTCGCCGTCACCGCCTCGGTGGTCGCCGCGGTGCTCGGCGCCATCGCCCGCCGGCCGCGGCGTCGCGACCTGCTGTGGCTGTCGAGCGGGCTCGTCGTCGGGGTCCTCGCCCAGGTCGTGCTGGGCGGCCTGACGGTGCTGTACAAGCTGGACCCCCCGTGGGTGATGGGCCATTTCGTGCTCTCGTTCGCCGTGCTGGCAGATGCCGTGGTGCTCCATCACCGGGCCGGACGACCCGACACGCCGGCCCGACCCGTCGTCAGCCGCGACCTGGTCAGACTGGGGCGACTCCTCCTGGCCACGCTGGCCGTGGTCGTGATCCTCGGAACGGCGGTCACCGGCAGCGGCCCCCACAGCGGCGACATCCACGCCAAGCGCCTGCCCTTCCACTTCCAGGGCGTCGCCGAGCTCCATTCCAGCGTCGTCATGGTGCTCGTCGGTCTCACCATCGCCACCCTTTTCGCCCTGCATCAGGCGGGCGCGCCGGCAGACGTGCAGCGCCGGGCGAGGATCGTCCTCGGCGTGATCGCGGCGCAGGCCGCCATCGGCTACACCCAGTACTTCACCCGCGTGCCCGCGGCCCTGGTGGCCCTTCACCTGGCCGGGGCCACCGCCTTGTGGATCGCCGTGCTGCGCTACAACCTCGGGCTCTTCGTGCGCCCGGCTCCCACCCGGCGGGAGGTGGAGGAGCCCGTCCCGGGGGACCTTTCGACAGAGGTGCTGGCGGGCGCCTGACCAGCCGGCTCGAGCCCTGCGGCTGCTCGTCGGGGTTCCCTGGCGCCAGCCGAGAGGGCAGACTTTGGACATGGCGAGAGGGGCCAGCGCAGCGGGCGCGGGAGGCGCGGAGGGTACCGCCACGATGGCGACCGCCGTACCGGACACGCTGCCGTCCGAGGTCGAGCAGCCAGTCGAGGACCACAGCGTCGAGGCGGACCGTCCGTGGATCGTCATCGTCTGGAACGACCCGATCAACCTCATGTCCTACGTGACCTTCGTCTTCCAGAAGCTGTTCGGATACAGCAAGGCCAAGGCCACCAAGCTGATGCTGGACGTGCATCAGAAGGGTCGCGCCATCGTCTCCAGCGGCTCGCGCGAACGGGCGGAGCTCGATGTGTTCCGGCTCCACGAGCATGGGTTGTGGGCGACCATGGAGCACGAGATATGAGGTCGAGGTGAAGCTGGGCCGCCGCCTGCGCCGCACCAAGGGCGGCCGCTTCCAGCTTCGGCTGTCGAAGGCCGAACGGGACCTCCTGCGCTCGCTGCCCGGTCAGGTCCGTGAGCTGATCGACTCGACCGATCCCACCGACCCGAGCGTTCGCCGTCTGTTCCCGCCGGCGTACCGCGACGAGGAGAAGGCCGAGGCCGACTACCAGAACCTCGTGCACGACGACCTCCTCGAGCACCACCGCCGGGCCCTCATGGTGATGGAGGAGACGATCGACGCCGACCGTCTCGAGGAGGAGCAGGTGGTCAGCTGGCTGTCGGCGCTCAACGAGCTCCGGCTCGTGCTGGGTACCAACCTCGAGGTGGACGAAGGCCTGGAGCCCGTGAACCCGAGCGACCCGAGGGCGCCCGGGCTCGCCCTCTACGGGTACCTCAGCTGGCTGCAGGAGCAGGTCGTCGAGGCCCTGGAGACGACGCTCTAGCCCGCGCCGCCCACGGCTCTGTCCACGCCACGTGGCTGGTGGGTAGAAGATGGTCGCCCTATGGCATCACCGAGCCTGACCGAGCCGTGGCGCGTGCTGCTGGTCTCCTCGCGGCTGACCGCTCCCCGACGCCGCGCCCTGGCCGCCCTTGCGACCGGGGGGGTCGGCGCTACCCAGGCCGACGTGGTGCCGGCGACCTCGGATCTCCCGCCACCAGACCGGGACCAGGCCGTCGTGATGGACGGCGGGACCGACGGGTTGAGCTCGGACTGGCTGACCACGCTGTACCGCCACGTCGAAGACGGGGCGTCGCTGCTGCTCATCGGCGGCGACGACGGCACGGGCCGTCCCGCGACGACGGGCCCCCCGCCGACCACGCAGCTGGGCGAGTGGTTCGTGAAGGTGGTCTCGCCCACCAGCGTGCTGACCCAGCGGGTGCCCGAGGAGTTCCCGATCGTGGACCGCCTCCTGCCCATGACGGTGGACCCGGCGGCGCAGGTGTGCCTCTCGGTGAGCGTCGGGTTCGCGGACCGGCCCGCGCTGGCCGACGTGCGCCTCGGCCGCGGGCGCGTCGTGAGCTCGGCCCTGGGCAACACCGAGGAGGCGCTGGGCAACGAAGAGCTGGCGACCGTGCTGCGGCGGGCCGTGCGTCGTCCCGGCGGGCCGGACCGCGGCAGGCGACCGCTCGGGCTGGCCATCGTCGGGTACGGCCCATACGGCGGGATGGGCTACCTCCACGGCGCCGCCGCCCAGGCGACGGTCGGCCTCGAGCTCGTCGCCGCCTGTGACGAGAGCGTTGAACGACGCAAGGCTGCCGAGTCCGAGTTCCCGGGTGTCCGCACCTACCCGACGGTGGCCGAGCTGACCCGTGACGAGGACGTCGAGGTCGTGGTCGTCGCCACACCTCCGGTGTCGCACGCGTCCATCACGCTCGAGCTGCTGCGCGCCGGCAAGCACGTGGCCTGCGAGAAGCC
>JBPYEZ010000165.1:0-13670 GCA_051984395.1 Acidimicrobiales bacterium
TCGCCAGGGTCGAGGTCAGCATCGGCGACGGCGAGTGGCAACCCGCCCAGCTGATCGGCGACCGCCCCCGTCACAGCTGGCAGTGGTGGGAGCTCCTCTGCCGGCTGGGCCACCCGGGGCCGACGACGGTGCGGGCGCGGGCGACCGACCTCGCCGGTCGGACCCAACCCGACCAGCCGGAATGGAACCGCCTCGGCTATGGAGCCAACGCCGTCCAGGTCGTGCCCATCCGACTTCGATGACGCGTCCGCCGAGAGCTCGTGGCTCCTTGCGGGGCGACCTGCTCGGCTCGTACGTGGGGGCCTACGCCTTCGAGGAGACGGCTCGGCCTGCGTCGTAGCCGCCCCCGCATCCCCACGCCGGTGTGGAGATGAGCACCAAGGGGTATCCACCCCTGAAGGGCTCGAGCGCCGGTTCACCACCGGCTGCTCGACCCATACGGCGGTTGGAAACTCTGGACGACGAAATGTGTGCTGCACTCGCAGGACCCGCAGGGAAGTGGCCGAGGCCGATCGAGTCGGCGGCCGCCTCGGTCGCATCGGCGATCGCGGCTCGGGTACCGAGGGCCGACCTGGACCAGCGGGACCCCGACTTCATCCGCGAGTGGCTGCCCGGCGCCTGGCTGGCGGCCACGATCTGGCACCGGGCCGAGGTGCGGGGTCTTGACCACATTCCCGACGATGGCCCGGTGCTGCTGGTCGGCAACCATTCCGGCGGCAACATGGCTCCCGACACCATCGTGTTCACCCTCGCATTCGTCTCCTACTTCGGCGTCGAGAGGCCGTTCTTCCAGCTGGCCCACAACCTCGTGCTCGCCGCGCCACACCTGTCCTGGCTGCCGAGGTTCGGTGCCGTCGCCGCCTCGCACGCCAACTCGAAGCAGGCGCTGGCCTCGGGCGCGGCGCTGCTCGTCTACCCAGGCGGTGATCGCGAGGTCCACCGGCCCAGCTGGGAGTCGGCCAAGGTCGATTTCGGAGGTCGCTCGGGCTTCGTCGACCTGGCCCTCGACCACGACGTACCGATCGTGCCGGTCGTGGCGATCGGGGGTCAGGAGACGGCGCTGTTCCTGTCCCGCGGTGAGCGTCTCGCCCGCGCCCTGCGCTTGGACCGCCTGCTCCGGCTGAAGGTGTTGCCCGTCTCCCTGGCCCTGCCGTGGGGCCTGAACGTGGGCGACTTCCTCACCCACGTTCCTCTTCCGGCCAAGATCACCATCCAGGCCCTCGAGCCCATCTCTCTGCGCGCCCAGTACGGCGCTGCACCGGACCGGGACACGGTCGCCAGGGACGTCACCCGTCGGATGCAGGACTGCCTCGATGAGCTGGCCGGCGAGCGGCGCCTGCCGGTGCTGGGCTGAGGCCGAAGGACATGCGCGTCGAGGCCCGTCTCGAGATGGAGGCGCCGCCATCGGTCATCTGGGCGGCGGTGACCGACCCCGACCGACTGACCGACTTCATGGCGGGGCTGACCCGCTGGGAGCCGGTCGGGACCGTGCGACGTGGGTTGGGTGCGCGTTATCGCGTACGCATGCTGGTGGGCTCGGCGCAGGTCGGTGGCCTGGTCGAGGTGGTCGAGCTCGACGAGGAGCGCGATCTGGCGTGGACGAACGTGACCGGCGTCGATCACCGGGGCCGATGGCGACTTCGCCAGCGACACCCGGGATGCACCGAGGTCACGCTGCGTCTGAGCTACTCGTCTCCGGGGGGTCTCCTTGGCGTCCTCGCCGACCGACTGGCGGCACCGATGGTGCGACGCAATCTCCGAAGCTCTCTCGTCGCGCTCCAGCAGATGGTGGAGGAGGAAGCAACAGCCGATCGAGGTGGCGGTCTCTCCGCCGAACGGCCCTGAGAGCTTCGCCGGTCTGTTGGATCCTCCGGTGAGTGACGACGGCTACGTGCATCCGGACTTCGAGCCGGTGGCGTCGGCATTTCGCAATCAGTTGCGCCGTACCGCGGGTGGGGCCGCGGTAGCCGTCTACCACCGCGGTGAGCTCGTCGTCGACCTCTGGGGTGGTCGTCGCAACGACGAAGGCGACCCGTGGCAGCGCGACACCATGGCCATGTGCTTTTCCACCACCAAGGGACTGACCTCGACCGCGCTCCACGTCCTCGCTGACCGGGGTCTGGTGAGCTACGAGGCTCCGGTGGCGACGTACTGGCCCGAGTTCGCCCAGGCGGGCAAGGAGAAGATCACCCTTCGTCAGCTGCTCAGTCACTCGGCTGGGCTTCACCGCATCCGATCGGTGATCGACGGCGCGCAGCGCATGCTCGACTGGGACTACATGGTGGACGCGCTGGCCCGGGCGGCTCCTGCGTACCCGCCGGGGACGGCCAACGGGTACCACGCGCTCACCTATGGCTGGCTGGTCGGCGAAGTGGTGCGACGAGTCTCGGGCAAGCCTCTCGACGCCTTCGTGCAGGACGAGGTCGCCGCGCCGCTCGGTGCCGATGGTCTGTTCCTCGGCTGCCCGCCCGCCGAGCGTTACCGGGTTGCGCCGCTTCGACCCATGGGGCATCTCGCCTTCGGCCCTCGCCCCCTGCGTCAGGCCCAGAAGATGATGGGCGCGCAGCTGGGAAGGCTTGCGTCGTTGGTGCGGTCTCCTGTCAACCCCCGCCGCATCGTCAATGCCCTCGCTCCGAGGGGTCTCGAGGACGTGTTGTCCGGGAGCGAGGTGATGGACGCCTCGATCCCGGCGCTCAACGGCTTCTTCACCGCTCGATCGCTCGGTCGCCTCTACGCCGCGATAGCCGGACGCGGCTCCGTGGACGGCGTGCGACTGCTGTCGCCGGAGACGGTCGGAGAGATGGGCCGTATCCAGTCCTGGCGACGCGACCTGGTGTTGGTGATGCGAATGCGTTGGCGACTCGGGTACCACCTCGCCGGCACCACCCAGGGCGTTCTCAGCGATGCGTTTGGTCATTTCGGCTTCGGTGGATCGGGCGGTTGGGCCGATCCGTCACGGGAGCTGTCGCTGGCCATGGTCTGCAACCGGGGCAGTGGAACGCCGATCGGGGACATGCGCATGCTGCAGCTCGGCACCGCGGTCATGGAATCGCCGCGCTTCGAACGAGCGCGCCGCGGCCGCGCCGGCTGACGCCGGCAGTTCGGACAGACTGGGGGAGTGTCGGGGGCGGTCGAGCGCCTGCGGGCCGCAGGGTGTGTTGCTGCGGAGGAGGAGGCGCAGGAGATGATCGCGGCGGCGCCGGACCCACGGGTGCTCGAGGCGTGGCTGTGCCGGCGGGAGCGGGGCGAGCCGCTGGCGTGGATCACGGGCAGCCTCGAGTTCGGTGGCCGGTCGCTCCACGTCTCCCCGGGTGTCTACGTCCCGCGGATCCAGAGCGAGGGGTTGGCGAGACGAGCCGCCCGGTTGTTGTCGGACGAGGGTCGGGCCGTCGACCTGTGCACCGGTGCGGGCGCGATCGCAGCGCACGTCCAGTACGAGGTGCCGACCGCCTCGGTCATCGGCGTCGACGTCGACGTCGAGGCGGCGGCCTGCGCGAGGCGCAATGGCGTTCGCGCTCTCGTCGGGGACCTCGATCTGCCCCTCCGCCCCGATGGCGCCACCGATGTCGTCACGGCCGTGCCGCCGTATGTCCCGACGGGGGACCTCCGGCTCCTCCCCAGCGACGTCCAGCGCTACGAGCCACGGGCCGCCCTGGACGGCGGTCCCGACGGCCTCGACGTCGCCCGGCGCGTCGTTGCGGCCGCGAGGCGCCTCCTGCGTCCCGGCGGCTGGCTCCTCGTCGAGCTCGGCGGCGACCAGGACGAGGTGCTTGCCCGAGAGATGGGTCCGTTGGGTTTCGGCGAGCTCGAGTCCTGGCGCGACGACGATGACGAGCTGAAGGGTCTCGCCGCCAGACTCAGCCCCGAGCAGCGAGCCAGGCGGGGCTCTCCAGAAAGTGGTTGTCGTAGAGGTCTTGCGATGCCATGAGGTCGTCCACCGTCGCCTCGCCCTTGGCCAGCCGCTCGAGGAGCCGGAAGTAGCCGAACCGCTCGATGCCGGGCGCGAGAACGATCAGCAGCTCGGCGGCGTGGCCGGGCGCGGCTGCGAACGCATGGGCCATGTCGGGCGGGACCACAGCCACGTCGCCTGCCGCGGCGGTCACCACCTGATCGCCGGTGAGGATCTGCACCGTCCCGCCGAGCACGTAGAAGAGCTCGGCGGACCTGGTATGGGTGTGCGGCAGCGCGCCGTTGGCGCCTTTCGCGAGCGCCGTTCGCATCACACTGAGCGCTCCTCCCGTGGCCTCGCTGTCCGCGAGCAGCCGGGCGGTTACGGGGGCCATGCCGAGGACCTCGTTGTCGACCTCCCGTACGACGACGGCCTCATCGAAGCTCGGAACGGTCATGTCGACGCCCTCCCGGCTCAGGTGGTCGACGAGCCGCCCTCGAGCTGTTGCTTGAGACGGTCCAACGCCTGGGCGTTGCCCCTGCGCATGGCGCCCGACATCAACGGGGCCATGAGCTTGAACAAGCCGCCAGGCGTCGGGGCCATCACCAGCTTCACCCTGGTTCTCGAGCCTTCCTCGGAGAACTCCCACGAGCCGGCCGGCTCCATCGATCCCAGCCCTGCCTTCGCTGGCGGGCCGTGCCAGGCGAGCTTCGACGGAGCCTCGAACTCGGTCCACTCGAAGGTGGCCTCGGCCGGGCCGCGCGCCATCTTGTAGCCGTACTCGGTGCCAAGGCCGGGCTCGCCCGGCGAGAGCTGTTTCACCCAGGCGAACTGGGTCACGTACTCGGGCAGCCGCTCGGCGTGAGCGATGTGGCCGAAGACTTCGGACCGTGGTCTCGAGATGGTCGTCTGCGCCTCGATGTGCATTGATCTCCCCTTCACGCGGTACGAGGGTCTGGGTCTCGCACGGCCCGAGCCTAGGACGGTGCCGCCAAGGCTGAGGGCGCGCCCGCGGCCCCTGAGGTGCCCCAACGGCCCCGCAAAGGGTGAACGGCAGGCGACGGCGAACTGTGAGCAGGTGACTTCGGGCCCTCGGTCACGCGTGGCCGCCCTGGCAGTTAGCGCGGTGGCCACGGTGAGCCCGGTCGTGATGATCTGCGGCGCCGCCGCCGCCGCCCACAAGGTGGGCGTGGCCCGCCTCAAGGCGGCTGAGACCGCGGCCATCGCCTCGCTCACCCAGCCCAACCGGGCTCTCGCCAGCTCGGGCCCGGTCATCCCCCGTGCCGCCCGACCACACACCCCCGACCAGGCAACGGCCCCCCCTGGACAGATCACCACCACAGGAACCTCACCGCCGCCGACCACCGTGCCGCCGACCTCGGCCGCTCCTGCACCGACGACGACGACCACCTCGCCGGCGCAGATGGTGATCAACACGTCCCACGACTTCGCGGTCGCCCTGCTGGAGACGCTCGGCGATCCGCTCACGCCGCAGAACACGGGGGCCATCGTCTCGTGGGCGCAGGCTGAAGGCGGCGCCTGGAGCGGCCCGGCGAAGTACAACCCGCTCAACACGACCCGCAGGATGCCGGGCTCGTACTCGATCAACGGCGCCGGGGTCCAGGCCTACACGAGCTGGCCCGAGGGCCTGGATGCGACCGCCCAGACGCTGCAGGCGGGCGCCTACGGAGGCATCCTGAGCGCCCTCAAGGCCGGGACCAGCGAGCAGGCGGTGGAGCGGGCGGTGGCCTCGTCCATCTGGGGAACGGGCAGCTTCCCGCTGCTGCCCTGACGCTCCCGTCGGGGCCCGCGATCATGGGCGCGGCCTAACCTCGGCCTCGGTCTCACCGAGGGGACGGGACGAGTGAGGAGCTACCGCGTGATGAGTTGGGCGTGATGGCGGACCCACCCCCTGCGAGCGCGCTCCTCGAGGGGATCCGCGTGCTCGACCTCAGCGTCTGGCGCCCGGGTCCCTATGCCACCCAGCTGCTCGTCGAGCTGGGGGCCGAGGTCATCAAGGTCGAGCCACCGGGTGGGGACCCGATGCGCGTCTTCCCGACGCTCTTCGCCGTGCTCAATGCCGGGAAGCGAGCGGTGGCCGTCGACCTCAAGGAGTCGTCCGCACGCCAGGCCGTGCTGGACCGGGCGGCCTCGGCGGACGTCGTGATCGAGGGATTCCGTCCTGGCGTGACCGACCGCCTCGGCCTCGGCGACGCAGCCGTCCGAGCGAAGAACCCGTCGGTCGTCTACTGCTCGGTCTCGGGCTACGGGCAGGAGGGCCCGCTGCGTCTCCTTCCCGGCCATGACCTGAACTATCAGGCGTGGGCGGCGGTGATCGAGCCCCGACCCGGCGGTGACGCCCCTGTCGTCGGGCGGCCACCCATCGCCGACCTGGCCGGCGGGTCCTACGCGGCCCTCGCCATCAGTGCTGCGTTGGTGCGGCGCGAGCGCCACGGCGAGGGCGAGCGCATCGACGTGTCGATGACCGACATTCTGGCGACGTGGACCGGCGCTCTGCCACCGCTCACCATGTCCGACGGTCGCTCCCTCGGCGAGTTGCCCGGCTACGGCACCTTTGCCACCGCCGACGGTGGCTGGATCGCGCTCGGCGTCCTCAGTGAGGACGCGGCGTGGGCTGATCTCGTGCGCGCCCTCGGTCTGGACGATGTCGCGTCGCTGGGGTTCGCCGAGCGCCTGGCGCTCGGCAAGCAGCTGAACGAGCGCATCGTCGAGGCGATCGGCAGCACCGCGCGCGACGAGGTCGTTGCCGCCCTCGTCGAGGCCGGCGTGCCCGTATCGCCTGTCCTCTCTCAGCCGGAGATGCTCGGGGCTGAGCTGTTTCGAGAGCGGGGCACCGTGGCGGACTGTGCCGACGGGGCGCCCGTCATGGGTCATCCCCTCCGCTACGACCGGCACCCGGCGCGGGCTCCTCGGGACGTGCCGCCGCTGGCGTCGGGGGTCGCCAACCTTCCAGGGTGGCGCTAACTGAACCCCCCGCCGACGCCCCGCCTGCTCAGAGCCGGGTCGGGCGTCTCTTGTCAGGGCACCGTCGTCGTGGTACGCAACTAGCCACGAGGGAGGGTTCTGATGCAGGATGCGCCAGAGTTCGGCGTCGTTGTCTCAGAGGACGACGGCACGTCGGTGGTGAGCGTCAGGGGAGAGCTCGACATCTTCACCGCGCCCCGCCTGAGTGGCGTCCTCGCCGGTCTGGTCGCCGCCGGCAGGGACGTGGTGGTCGGTCTGGGCGATACAGCGTTCATGGAGTCGACCGGCATCGCCGTGCTCGCCCAGACGCACTTCGCGCTCCAAGAGCGCGGTGGGCACCTCACCATCGACTCACCGCGCGACAACGTGTACAAGATCCTGGAGCTGAGCGGGCTGACGGGCATCATCACGATCACGCACCCTCCCTCGACTCCGTCGCCCAACTAGCTGAACGCCGGGCGCAGACCGTCCCAAACGGCGCGCAAGCGGAGCGTTCACCCGAAGACGGGACTGGCTCGCCCAGCGCACAAGGACGGCTCGGAGGCCCTGGGCCCTCGCCTTTCATCCAGGGCCCCCGGCCGTTCTCTGACCACGAGGGGGGAGCCGCCGCGGTCAATTCTCACGGTAGACGGGTCGCCTCGCGATGAGAAGGGGACGAAGGGTCACCTGTCTGAGTGAAATCGCGGAGGCGCGATCCATCCCGGCCGATCGGTGTTACGAACGGGTGGCCAAGCCGAGCCCCTCGGCTTGGCCACCCGACCCCCAGTGCCCACTCGTCAGCTAGAGGGGACCTACCCAACGCGTGGGAGGGCTAATCGGCAGATCGAGCTACGGCGTCTGCAGGAGCAGGACAAGAGCCACCGATCTCGAAGATATTCAGAGATGGTCGATGTTGGCCGTCTCGACGGCGGCCGTGATCGAATCGGGGAGATGGTGGCGGGCCAATCTGACAAGGACGCCCTGCTGGCCCGGCTCACCTTGCTGGCCGAGGCGAGCACGGTCCTGACCGAGACGCTGGACCCCGACACCGCGCTGTACCGACTGGTCCGGCTGGTGGTGCCCGTGCTGGGGGACTGGTGCGGTGCCCATGTCATGGACGAGGCAGGCGCGGTGCGCACCGCTGCCGCCGCTCACCGCGACCCGATCGGGGCGTCGTGGGTGGATAGCGACCTGGACGCCTCTCCCGGGCTGGCGAGCACCTCGCCCGTGGCCGCGGTGCTGAAGGGGGCGGAGCCGCTGCTCTTCCGCGCCGTCACCGACGAGCTCCTGGCCACCAGCGCGTCCAGCTCCGAGCAGCTGGACATCTTCCGTGCCCTGGGCATCGAGTCGGCCATCGTGGTGCCGCTGCGCGGGCGGGCGCGGGTGCTGGGTGCCCTGACCGTGGTGTCGGCCGAGTCGGGTCGGCGCCTCGACGACGCCGATCTGTCGGTGGCCATCGATCTCGGTCGAAAAGCCGGCTTGGCCGTGGAGAACGCCCAGCTCTACCAGCGCGCTCGCCACGTGGCCAAGGCCTTCGAACAGGTCCTCGTCCCCGAGCGGCTGGCGGAGGTCCCCGGCCTCGACGTGGCCGCCCGCTACCTGCCGGCGGCCGGAACCGAGGTGGGCGGGGACTGGTACGACGTGATCCCCTTCTCCGACGGTCGCGTGGGTCTTGTCATCGGCGACGTGATCGGCCACGACCTGCGGGCGTCGAGCATCATGGCTTCGTTGCGCACTGCGGTCAGGGCCTACGCCTGGGCGGGCAACCGGCCCGCAGCGGTGGTCAACTACGTGGACGAGCTGGCACGCGGCCTCGAAGCCGACCAGATGGCGACTCTCATCTACGGCATCTACGACCCGGCCACGCGCCGCCTCTGCTGGAGCAACGCTGGGCATCTGCCTCCGCTGGTCGTCGGGCCGGGGCCGACCACGACCTACCTGGAGGAACCGAGCTCGGTCCTGGTGGGGGCGATGGGAGGACTCACCTACTCCGAAGGCGAGATCGAGCTCGGACCCGACTCGACGGTCCTCTTCTACACCGACGGCCTCATCCAGGAGCGCGGCGCCCTGGTGAGCGAGGGTCTCGATCGCCTCAGGCAGCTGGCGTCGGCCCAATCGCACGGCGATCCAAGACAGCTCATCAACATGGTCCTCGCCTCCATGCTGGGCGAGGACCAGTGGGCGGACGACATCGCTCTCCTCTGCGTGCGAGTCGAGCGCTGACCAACCTCACCGGCTCGATCAAACCGGCGCCTCGTCGGCCACCGAGCTTCGGAGGTGGCCGATGTGCGACGTGAGAACCGCCGACATCTGCTCGGAGACGGCCCCGGAGAGGCCGTCGATGGCGACGACGCGGTCGTGGGTGCCGTTGCGCAGCCAACCCAGATAGCTGGGGGTGTACACCAGGGTGCAGCCGTCGACCGTGACGCGTCGGCACGGCACCGTGACGCCGAGCGCATCGAGCACGGCGGCGTGGCGGGCCTTGGCCGCGTCCTGCTGCACCTCGTCCCACCGCTCGAAGGCCCGACGGATCTCGCTCGCCACCTTCGTGTCCCGGACACCGGGATCGATGGCATGTCCGGACAGGTCGATCTCGACGATCTCGCTGCCCGCCGTCGACGTCGGTCCCAGGAAGGCGCCGGACACGGCCTCGTAGCTGTTGGTGACGCTCGTGGTGACGTACCGCTCCCTGCCCCAGCGGACCTCGGTCGAGGTGATGCTCAGGTCGACGAGATAGATCGGGACCCACACCGGCTTGAACCAGACGAGGTGCTCCACGGTGCGGATGCCGAGCCGGCCCTTTCCCTGCAAGCGCGCCCTCGTCAGCGCCCGCTCCTCGGGGGCGGCGAACGGATAGCCGAGCGACAACCGTGCCGGCCTTCCCACGTCGAGCTGGCGCGCGACCGCGCTCCCGAGCAGCCGGTGCAGCTCGGCGGGACCCCACAAGTCGATGCCGAGCTCGATGGCCGCCTGCTCGGCACCGGCACGCCAGCCGTGCAGCGCCACGATGATGCCCTTGTTGAGGCCCAGGTCGGTGAGCACGTAGCTCAGCTTCGACACCGCGTCCTTCTCGATCGGTGATGTCCAGGCCTTGCACTCGACGGCGAGCCGGAACGTGGTGAGCGGGTCCGTCTTCTCGGCCAGCACGTCGATCTCGTGCCTTCCTCCCGACCGGCCGTCCAGGAAGGCGTTCCGGCGGACGAGGTAGCCGTGGGCCGCGAAGTGGTCGCCGATGCGCTCCTCGAGCAGCTGGGCGCGCTCGATCGGGGCGGTCATGCTCGTTCACCGGCGCCGGACTCCAGCCAGCGACGGTAGCGCTCGGCATCGCTCCAGGCTCCCGTGAGCCCGTCGAACTCCGCCGCCTCGGCGGCCATCCAGTCGGTCCGACCGGCCCTTGCCTCTGTTGCCGAGACGTCGAGATGGATGTCGCCCACGTCGAGCACCTCGCAGCCGGTGAGGTCGTGGGCGTGGCGAGGCGCCACCACGATCCGACGGATCCGGCCCAGCGCCTCGTCGCGCGCCTCCTCGGATCCTCCATACCAGACCGGGTCGACGAGCTGCGCCCACTTGTCACCACCGACGATCAGGACGTCGAAGCCCTCGGCCACGTCGGCGAGAAGGCGGGCGTCGGTCGCCCGGGCACCGAGCCAAGGCCGGCGCGCCGCCATCGCCTCCAACACGGCCAGCCGGTCCTCCAGGCGGACGAGATCGTCCGCCTCCTTTCCCAGCGGGGACCGGGACACGACGAGATCCACCCGCTCCAGCCCGCATTGGCGCCAGGCCGCCTCGGCTATGGCGACGTGGGCGACCGTCGGGGGATTGAACGAGCCGGGGTACACGCCGAGTGCCACCAGTGGTCCAGGCTACGCAGGGGCGATGACACCGCCGGTGACCGCACGTCCCCCTCCCTCCGAGACCGCCGGCGTAGCCTGCAGGGGTGGAGGCTCGTGCCCACTACCGTTTCGGAAGGCACGAGGAGGTGAGTCGGTGAGATCGTCGAAAGGGTCCCGTTCTCTGTCGGCTCTGGTGCTGGCCGCCGGTGAGGGCACTCGGATGCGCTCCGCCCACCCCAAGCCTCTCCACCTCCTGTGCGGGCGCCCGATGATCCTTCACGTCCTCGACGCCCTCGCCGAGCTCCCGGTCAAGCGGGTGGTCGTCGTCGTGGGGCACGGCGCCGAGGGCGTGACCAAGGCGGTCCAGGAGGGCGCGCCCTCGTCGTTCAGCGTGGAGTTCGTGGAGCAGCACGTGCAGCGGGGCACCGGGGACGCCGCGGCCGTTGGTCTCACCGGCTTTCCGGACAACCCCGACGACGAGCAGGAGGACGGAGATGTGGTCGTCCTTCCCGGTGACGCGCCACTGCTCCGGCCTCCTACTCTCGCGGCCCTCGTCCGGACCCACCGGGCCAGTGACGCCGCGGCCAGTCTGCTCGTCGCCCGCCTGGAGAACCCCACCGGCTATGGACGGCTGGTCAGGGACAAGGACGGCGGCATCTCGCGCGTGGTGGAGGAGGGCGACGCCGCCGAGGAGGAGCGGGCGATCGACGAGGTCAACACGTCCGTGTACTGCTTTCGCCGCAGCGTGCTGGCCCCGGCCCTGCGCCGCTTGAGCCCGGAGAACGCCAACGGCGAGTACTACCTGACCGACGCCGTCGCCGTGCTGCACGACGCCGGCTACCAGATCTCGTCGCTCGTCGTCGCCGACCCCATGGAAGCGGCCGGAGTGAACGACCGGGCCCAACTGGCCGTGGCCGAGGCCGAGCTGCGTGATCGCACCAACGAGCGCTGGATGCGCCGGGGCATCACCATGCACGATCCCGAGCGAACCTACGTGGACTCGTCGGTCGAGCTCGCTCCGGACGTCACGCTCCTGCCCGGCACCGTCCTGCAGGGGTCGACGACCGTCGCCACCGGCGCCTCCATCGGGCCCGACACGCACCTGGTGGACTGTCGTGTCGACGATGGAGCGGTCGTGGAGCACAGCGTCGCCCGACAGGCCGATGTCGGCGCTGACGCCCGTGTCGGGCCCTACGCTGTCCTGGAGCCAGGCTGCCGGGTGGCGCCGGGCACGCTGACCGGGCCATTCTTCCGGTGCGGGGGTAACGAAGACGGGGGCTGATCCCATGGAGTTGGTACCGACGAAGCGCCTGCAGCTGTACGCGGGTCGGTCGCATCTGGCGCTGGCCCAGGAGATCGCCGGGCATCTCGGGATGAGCCTGGGCCAGGCGAACCTGCGGGAGTTCGCCGACGGCGAGATCCACTGCCGCTTCGGCGAGTCGGCGCGAGGTACCGACGTCTTCGTCATCCAGACCCACTGCGGGCCGGTCAACGACTCGATCGTCGAGCAGCTGATCATGATCGACGCCGCCAAGCGGGCCTCGGCCAAGCGGATCACCGCCGTGTGCCCCTACTACGGCTACTCCCGTCAGGACCGCAAGGCGTCCGGCCGGGAGCCGATTACGGCGAAGCTGGTCGCCGACATGCTTCGGGTGGCGGGCGTCGACCGGGTGGTGAGCGTGGACCTGCACTCGGGGCAGATCCAGGGGTTCTTCGACGGCCCGGTCGACCACCTCACGGCGATGCCGGTGCTGGCCGACTATCTCCGGCGGGAGGGGACCGCCGGCATGGTGGTCGTGGCGCCCGACGCCGGGCGGGTGAAGGTGGCCGAGCGCTTCGCCCAGCATCTCGACGGCGACCTGGCCATGGTGCGCAAGCGGCGGGCCAAGGAGACGGCCAACGAGGTCGAGGCGATGGACGTGGTGGGCCCGGTCGCAGGGCGCCGGTGCGTGCTCATCGACGACATCATCGACACCGCCGGCACCGTGTGCGCCGCGGCCGAGCTGCTCGTCGACCGTGGGGCGGCGGAGGTGTGGGCCATGGCGACCCACGGCGTGCTGTCGGACCCGGCCCTCGACCGGCTCAAAGCCTCGCCGCTGGCCCGGGTGATCGTGACCAATACCCTTCCCCTGGCCGAGGAGCGCAGGATCGACAAGATCGAGGTCCTCTCGGTGGCCAAGATCATCGCCGACGCCATCGACGCCGTGTTCGAGGACACCTCGGTGTCGGAGATCTTCGGGGGGGAGAACCAGGCGTAGCCGGGCACCGGCGGCTGATGTCCTGTCAAGCGCCGATCGCCTAGACTTGCTGCCGCCCGGTGCACCCTTCCCGGGCAGGAGCGCGTTCGCATGGCCGAGATCCCCATTGCCGCCGAAGCCGGCCGACCTGTCGGCTCGGCAGAGTCCCGTCGCATCCGGTCGGCCGGCAAGGTGCCGGCCGTGGTCTACGGGCACGGCGTCGACGCGCTGCCGGTGGTCGTCGACGCCAAGGAGCTGAGGGCCGCGTTGACCACCGACGCCGGCCTCAATGCCCTGTTGGCCCTCAAGGTGGACGGCTCGACCCACCTGACCATGGCCAAGGCGCTGCAGCGCCACCCGGTGCGGGGCACGGTCGCCCACGTCGACTTCCAGATCGTGCGCCGGGACGAGGTCGTCACGGCCGAGGTGCCCATCACGCTGGTCGGCGACGCCACCCTCGTCCACCGCGACGACGGCCACGTGGACCATCAGCTGTTCACCATCGCGGTGCACGCCGTCCCCGGTCGGATCCCCAACACCATCGAGGTCGACGTGAGCGAGCTGACGATCGGCCAGACCATCCGGGTGGCCGAGCTCGGGCTGCCCAGTGGGGTGACGACCGAGGTGGATCCCGAGGCTCCCGTGGTGGCGGGCCAGGCGCCGCAGGTGAGCGAGGCCGATCTGGTGCCCGAGGGTGCCGAGGAGGAGGCGGTCGCCGAGGAGGGTGCCGAGGCAGCCGAAGGAGAG
>JBPYEZ010000166.1:0-2862 GCA_051984395.1 Acidimicrobiales bacterium
CATTCATCCGAGCTCGGCGCCAGGCTGAGGGGAAGGGTGGCGAGCGGCTGCCCCACCGATCCACCCTTGACGCCCCCGAGGAGGCGAACGTAGTTGCCCTCCAGCGCGTAGGCAGGGGCATTGGCACCCGACGCCTGGGTCCAGCCGTTCTGGAGTGCGAGCGCGTGGTACAGGGTCGGAGAGACACCGGAGCGCCCGTACCAGTAGGCGGTCGAGGAGTAGTTGGAAGGAGTCGTGTTCAGACCGCCGTGCTGAATACCGAAGTTGATCGAAGAGCCGAACGGTACGGCGTCGGCGAGCATCATCCTGTAGGCGCTGATCTGCAGCTTGCAGCCAAGGTTGTCCACCTTGGTCGGTGCGCCGTTCAGCGGGTTGGAGAACGCGCCTCGGTTGAAATACCACCCTCCCTGGTAGAAGTCTTCCGTCCCCGTCCCGTTGATCTGCGCTGTCGGGGAGCCGTCGACGTCGACCTGCTCGTTGCCCTCCATGAAGCACTCGACCGGCGTTCCGGTGACGAGCCAGCTCATTCCCTCCGAGACGCCGACAAACTTGCCCCAGCTGTTCGTGGACAAAAACGAGTAGTCCTGGCCCGACACGGTCGGGTTCTGGGCGTTCGCCGTGGCGTGGAAATAGCCGTCCTGGCCCGAGGGACCGAGGGCCTGCGTCTCCCCAGATGCCGGGGCGGTAGTGATCTGCGCTGTGCCCGAGGCGAGGCTCTGTTGAGATCCGTTGTACAAGGCGACCGTGGCCGTCTGCGCGTAGGGCATCGGCCACCACGACGAGAGCGTGTTGGTTTGGAGATTCACGGCCGTCATGAGCGCATTGACGTCGAGCGACGGCTCACCCAGGCCCGAGCCGAAGAACTGCCCAAGCGGAGCGTCGACGGTCTGCTGACCGTCGAAGGTGATTCGCAACCGGACGTTCTGCAGCACGTCGTCGGTCGCCGATATGGCGGACGTCACCGCAACAGATGGGACGTACGTGGCCTGATAGGCGAAGCTGCTCCCTGTCCCTGATGGGGCGACCTGGATAGAGGACTGGCCCGCCGTGGCCGATGGCGGCAGGGTCACGCTTTGCGCTGCCCAGTGCTCGCTCGACGACGCTCCTGGGGCCGTCGGTGGGAAGCTCGCCACCTTGGTCCCGCCTACGAGGATGTCGGCACCTGCATCGCCCCCACCGGCCTGGAGGCGCCGGGATACCCGAACGCCGTTGTTGCTGGGATTGATCGCCAGGGTTGCCGGCCCCGTCGCCGCCGTCGACGCCGCCGGAGCAGACCCCACCGCCTGCGGACTCAGCTGGCTCGACTGACTCAGCTGGGGCAGGGTCAGCTGGAGAGCGTTGATCCGGGCTGGCCCTGTGAAGGAACCGATGGTGTCGGTGTTGCCCGGCAGGGCCGCGACGGGCGCGGTCGTCGTCGTCTGGCCCGGCTGCGGCCCCTTGGGGTCCTGGGTGCCAGCCGCGGCCAGCTGTGACACGACATCCTGGGCGCTGGTCCCTGGGTCGAAGGTGGTCACGCCCGTGGGATCGGTGAACTTCCGGTACTCGACGTGGTAATAGACGGGATTGTTGGTGGTGGTGACCAGCATCGACGAGCGAAATGGCATGGGCACGTCGATGTAGTCCCCCCCTGAGCTCTGGTCGGCGTTGGCGACCAGAGGGAACGTGAACGGCGCCCCCAGGGCGCCGTTCACCACGTCCTGCTCTGGGGCGTCGAGCACGACGTGGCCGTCCAGCGTGATCCTGATGTTGCCGGTCTGGGTCACGTCCCCGCCGTTGCTCGTGGTCCAGATGGCGTCGATCTCTCCCGGCCCCTGGTACCGGGCCAGGATCGACGAACCGTCAGGCGCCTGACCCAGGTTGAAACCGGCGTCCCCGTTCAGACCGCCGGGATCGGTGCTGGCGAACTGCTGGGTCTGGACACCGTTCGGAAGGAGGGGGAGCTCCTCAAGATGGCGGTACGTGTCCCATCCCACGGGTCCGTGCGTGAGCGTCGGGTCGGCGGCCGAGCTGGTTGCCGACCGCGAGCCGGTGGAGACCTTCGCCGTTGCCGAACGAACGCTCGCCTGAGCGTGAGGCGCCGCCGTCGCTGACGATGCGACGAGGATGCACGCACTCAACAGGACAGTGCGTGTGCCTTTGGTGCCGCAGAGTTTTCCGAACAAAGGACGTCCCCCCCGGCTCGACGGTATGGTACCGCTCGGAGGGCTGCGGGATCCCTTGGGCGCGGCATTGGCGGCCACGAACCGGCCCGCCCCGAGAGACGGACTGGTGCCTACCGAGCGGTGAAGGCCCGTTCGGCGCGGTGCCGCTCGGCCAGGTCGGCCAGCTCCTCGACGAGATGGGTGATCTCGAAGTCCTTGGGGGTGTAGATGGCGACCACGCCGGCCGCCCGCAGGCGGGGGACGTCGGCGCCTGGGACGATGCCTCCGACGACGACCGGTGCGTCGACGCCTTCCTCGCGGAGGAGCTCGATCACCTCGGGGACGAGTTGGAGGTGGCTGCCGGAGAGGATGGAGATGCCCACGACGTCGACGTCCTCGTCCCTGGCGGCCGCCGCGATCTGGGCGGGAGTGAGGCGGATGCCCTGGTACACGACCTCGAAGCCCGCGTCTCGGGCGGCGACGGCTATCTGCTCGGCGCCGTTGGAATGCCCGTCCAGGCCGGGCTTGGCCACGAGCAGGCGGGGGGGACCGCCCGGCAGGTCCCGCACCCGCGCTCGTACGCCCGCGATCTCGCTTCCCCGATGCCCAACGCCGCCGCCCACCCCGGTCGGCGCGCGGTACTCCCCGAAGACCTGACGGAGGGCTCCCGCCCACTCGCCCGTCGTCCCCCCGGCGTGCGCCAGGGCGATGGTGGAAGGCA
>JBPYEZ010000167.1:0-3629 GCA_051984395.1 Acidimicrobiales bacterium
TTCACCAGAGCGCTTCGAGCCCATGGCCTGGCGCAGCTGGTCCGACTCGGCGCCGCTGAACCCGGCCACGTCGATGGCCATCTGCATGAGCTGCTCCTGGAACAGGGGCACCCCCAGGGTCTTCTTCAACGACGGCTCGAGCAGCGGATGCAGGTAGGTCGCCGGCTCGAGCCCGTTGCGCCGGCGGATGTAGGGATGGACTGAGCCGCCCTGGATGGGGCCAGGGCGAATGAGCGCCACCTCCACCACCAGGTCGTAGAAGTGGCGGGGCTTGAGGCGAGGCAGCGTGGCCATCTGGGCCCGGCTCTCCACCTGGAAGACACCCACGGTGTCGGCCCGGCACAGCATGTCGTAGACCGCGTCCTCCTGGGGGAGCTCGGCAAGGTCGACCTCCACTCCGTGGTGGTCACTGATCAGGTCGATGGCCCGGTGGATGGCGTTGAGCATTCCCAGGCCCAGCAGGTCGAACTTCACCAGGCCGGCGGCGGCACAGTCGTCCTTGTCCCACTGCAGGACGCTGCGGCCCTCCATGCGCGCCCACTCCACCGGGCACACCTCGACCACGGGCCGGTCGCAGATGACCATGCCGCCCGAGTGGATGCCCAGGTGGCGGGGAAAGTTCTCCACCTGGGCGGCCAACCCCATCACCGGCTCGGGGATGTCGTGGGCCGTCCGGCCGTCGGGGCCGACGGCGCCGGCCGTCGCCTCGAGTGGCCCCCACCGCTCGACCTGCTTGGACCAGGCGTCCAGCTGACCGGATGCGTGACCGAGAGCCTTGCCCATGTCGCGCACGGCCGAACGGGCCCGGTAGGTGATGACGTTGGCGACCTGGGCGGCGTTGTGGCGGCCGTAGCGCTCGTACACGTGCTGGATGGCCTCCTCCCGCCGGTCGCTCTCGATGTCGATGTCGATGTCCGGAGGACCGTCCCGCTCCGGGGAGAGGAAACGCTCGAACAGTAGGCCCAGGGAGACGGCGTCGGTGTTGGTGATGCCGAGGGCGTAGCAGACCGCCGAGTTGGCGGCCGAGCCCCGCCCCTGGCAGAGGATGCCCTGCCGCCGGCAGAACTCCACGATGTCCCAGACCACCAGGAAGTAGCCGGGGAACCCGAGCGCCTCGATGACCGCCAGCTCGTGATCGAGCTGGGCGTAGGCGCCCGGTACCCGCTCGGCGCCCCGACGACCGTAGCGACGCGCCGCTCCCCGCTCGGTCAGCTCGACCAGCCAGCTCATCTCGGAATGACCCGGCGGCACCGGGAAGTCGGGCAGCCGCGGGGCGACTAGGCGTAGGTCGAAGGCACATTCCCGTCCCAGCTCGGCGGCCCGCTCCACCACGCCCGGATAGCGGGCGAACCGTCGGGCCTGCTCTCTCCCCGAGCGCAGGTGGGCGCCGGCTGACGCCGGCAACCACCCGTCGATCTCGTCCAGCGACCGCCGGGACCGCACCGCAGCCAGGGCGGTGGCCAGGGCCCGCCGGGCAGGGGTGGCGTAATGCACGTTGTTGGTGGCGATCAGGTCGACACCGTGGGCGATGGCCAGTTGGGACAGGGCGTCGTTGCGCGCGGTGTCCATCGGGTCGCCGTGGTCCCACAGCTCGACCGCCAGGTCGTGCCGGCCGAAGGCGTCGGTCAGCCGACCCAGGGCCTGCCCCGCCGCGGTGGGGCCGTCCTCCACGAGAGCCGTCGGGACCTCCCCTTTGCGACAGCCGGTGAGCACCATCCAGTGACCCCCATGCGCCTCGGCCAGAGTGGTCAGGGACACCACCGGCTGGCCCTTCTCACCGCCGGCCAGGTGGGCCTCGCTGAGAACCCGGCACAGCCGGGCGTACCCCTCGGGGTCGCGAGCCAGGACGACGAGATGGTGGCCCTCGGGATCGGCGGCGGCCTGACGGTGGCCCATGGTGCCGGCGGGACCAGGCCGGCGGCCCCGCGGTCGTCCACCGACCCGCGGCGGGGGTCGCGCCAGGTCGAGAGTGAGCTCGGCCCCGAAGACGGCGGGCACACCGATGGCCTCGGCGGCCTCGGCGAACCGGACCACCCCGTACATGCCGTCGTGATCGGTGAGGGCCAGCGCCTCCAGACCGAGCCGGTCGGCCTCCTCGACCAACTCCTCGGGGTGCGACGCCCCGTCCAGGAAGCTGAAGTTCGAGTGGCAGTGCAGCTCGGCATAGGGGACCGGGGCGTCGCTCCGTCGCCATGGCGGCGGGGGGCGGTAGGGCTGGCGCTTGCGGGACCAGGCCGGGCTGTCGCCCCCGTCGGCGTGGTCCGGACGGTTGGGGGGCCGGCCGTCTGACAACCGGCGCTCGAGCTCGGACCACGGCATCGGAGGGTTGCGCCAACCCATGCGCCAAACCCTAGGGCCGCTGGCCGCCTCAGTCGAACGCATGTTCGACCCGCCGATTCGGGTAGACCTACTTCGTCCTGCCCAGATCCTCGACGAAATGAGGAGCCCGTGCTGCGACTCGTCCGGCGCCCCCTTCCAGCCCTCGCCCTCGCCCTGGCCAGCATCTCCTGGGGCCTGGCGGCGTGCAGCCAGCAGTCCTCGTCGACGCTGCGCCTCGGAGCGGTCTTCCCCATGCACGGCCCTCAGGCCTCCTCGGCCAGAGAGGAGCTGCGCGGCGTCCAGCTCGCCGCCGAGCTCACCAACCGCGACGGCGGGGTGAGGGGAAGGCACATCCAGATGGACGTACGCGACCTGGAGACGCGAGAGGATGCCCCCAAGGCGGTCGGGTCGCTGCACGACGACGGCGTCCCGCTCGTCCTCGGCGCCTACTCGTCGCAGCTGTCGATACCGGCGGCGGCGGCGGCCTCGAGCTCACGGCTCGTCTACTGGGAAGCGGGAGCAGTCGCGGACCGTCTCACCGGTGAGGGATCGCCGTGGGTCTTTCGCGTCGGCGCCACCGGATCCAACCTCGGAGACAACTCGGCCCGCTTCGCGGCCACCCAGCTCGTGCCCAGGCTGGGGCTGTCGCCGTCGCAGACGCGCGTGTCGGTCGTGTGGGAGAACGACGCCTACGGCCAGTCGGTGGCCGACGGCGCCGTGGCCACGGCCCAGGCCTCCGGGCTCCAAGTGGTCAGCCGCACGTCGTACGACGCCTACAAGCCCGACTGGACGTCGGTGATGGCCCAGGTATCGGCGGCCCACCCCGACATCCTCGTGCTCGCCTCGTACATCCCCGACGGCGAGGGCTTCCGCCGGGCCATGCTGGCCCAGCACGTGCGGGTGGGGGCGATGATCGGCTCCAGCATGGCCGAATGCATGAGCAACTTCGGCGACGATCTCGGCTCCCAGGCCGTCGGCGTGTTCGCCTCTGATCGACCCGGCGGCGGCTTCAACCCTGGCGCCCTGGGCGCCCTCGGCTCCCGCGACTACGCGCGCTTCGCGGCTGCCTGGAAGGCGCGCACCGGTGACGCCACACCCGACGAAGAGGCGCTGGCCGGGTTCAGCGCTGCCTGGGCACTGTTCCATTACGTCCTGCCCGCGGCCCACTCGTTCAGTCCGGGCGACATCGCCGCCGCCGCCCGCCGGACAGTGCTGGCCGAGGGCGAGCTTCCCAACGGGGCGGGGCTGCATTTCGCCGACGACCGGGCCCACGAGGGGCAGAACCTCCTCGCCGCCGCCGTGATCTGGCA
>JBPYEZ010000168.1:0-5604 GCA_051984395.1 Acidimicrobiales bacterium
CGGCGGGTTCGATTCCCGTCCACCTCCGCCACGACTCGCCGTCCAGCTTCTCCGGCGATCCGGCCAAGCGCAGCGGCCCGGTTCTACAAAATCCGGGCCGACGCGCTCGGCCGAATCACCTTGTGCCGCGGGCGTTCACGGCTGACGAGAAGACGAATCCGCCGTCGAGGTGAAAGGGGAGGGAGGGACCGGCGGCGGCGTTGGCCGCCATTTCGTAGAACGTCGGCCAGCGCCGAACGACGGTCACTCGCCGCCCGTGGACAGGGGCCGCTGGGAGTGACGCTCCCTCGCCGCCCTCAGGGCGCCAGGGGCGCTCAGACGGTGAGGAGGTCCCGGGCGCCGGTGTCGCTCGAGGGGTGGCGAAGCTTCGACATCGCCCTGGCCTCGATCTGGCGGATGCGCTCGCGGGTGAGGTTGAAGTGCTCGCCCACTTCCTCGAGCGTCCGGGGCTCGCCCCGGTCCAGCCCGAAGCGGAGCCGGAGGATCTCCCGCTCCCGCTCGTCCAGCGGGGCCAGGAGGCGTGCGATCTCGACGGGCAGCAACGAGGTCGCCGCCATCTCGAAGGGCGACTCAGCCGAGCGGTCCTCGACGACGTCACCCAGCTCGGCGTCGCCGTCCTCACGGAGGGGCTCGGACAGCGAGAGGGGCTCGGCCCGGAAGCGGAGCGCCTCGATGAGCTTCTCCTCTGGCATCTCGACCTCGACGCCGAGCTCGGCCAGGGTGGCGGGGCGACCGAGCTTGAGCTCCAGGCGAGCCTGCGCCTTCTGCACCCGGGCCAGGGTGTCGCCGGCATGCACCGGCAAGCGGATGGTCCGGCCGGTGTTGGCGATACCCCGAGTGATGGCCTGGCGGATCCACCACGTCGCATAGGTGGAGAACTTGAACCCCTTGCGCCAGTCGAACTTCTCGACGGCGTGCATCAGGCCCAGGTTGCCCTCCTGGATGAGGTCGAGGAGGGGCAGTCCCGATGCCTGGTACTTCTTGGCAATCGAGACGACCAGGCGGAGGTTCGACTGCACGAATGTCCGCTGGGCGTCCTCACCACCCTGGATCTGACGCCGCAGCTCACGACGGCGGGCCGAGGTCAGGTCCTTGGGCTTGCCGTCGAGCTCCGTCTGCCCCGCATAACCGGCCTCGATGGCCTGGGCCAGCCGGACCTCGTCATCCTTGGTGAGCAGTGGATATTGCCCGATATCGGTGAGATAGAGGCGGACGAGATCCTCCTCGTCGCGCTCGACTCGCTCCTTTGCCAAGATGATGAACCTCTCCTGAGCGGCCACGCGGCCAGACGAACAGCCCCGTCTCTGGTTTCCCCTGCTCGAAAGGCGAGACGAACCCGCCCTTAGTTTACCGGGAGCGTCAAGGCAGCCGATCGACGCCCAACCCCCCGCTCAGCACCACTCTTCCCAGCGATTGTGATACGGGCACTGAGAATTTCGACGGCCGTCGGGTCTCTCCCTGCTCGGGGGCCCGGTACCCTCGGACGCTGTGGATCCCGAGACCACGGGCCACGACGTCGAGCTTACCGTTGTCACCCTGGCCTTCGACGCTCGAGCCGCCGACCACGGCAGCGCCGAGCGACTGGTCGCCGTGCTGGCCAAGTACGTCGTGCTCTCCCGGGGACAGCCGGGGTGTCGGAACATCGACCTCTGCGCGTCCCAGACCGAGCCGGGCAGGTTCCTGGTCATCGAGAAATGGGAGACTCCGGCGGCGCAGCGCCAGCACTTCGACTCGCCCGAGATGGTCGAGATGGCGGAGGCGTGCCGGGGCCTGGTCGCCGGCCGGCCAGCGATCGACCTGCTGGCCGGGATCTCGGCCCACGATCTGGCCTAGTGCCGGCGGACCTCGCCCGTCACACCGGTTGGCGGGCGGCCCCGGTCTCGACGCACACCGCGTCGAGGTCGCGCCACGTGAGCCCCGTCGCCGACCACAACCGGTCGAAGGCGGCGTCCGCCAAATCGGTGAACCCGTGGCGGTTGCGGAAGTGGTACCGCCATCGGGCCTGGGTGTCGCCGAAGCCCAGACGCGAGCACCGCCCGACCGAGTAGGCGTCCCACGCCACGCCCTGGACCAGCGAGAGTGCCTTTTCCTCCGGTGGGTCGCCGAAGGCGGGGTCCAACCGGTCGCGGGCGCGAAAGAGAAGCCGCCCGAGGATGTCCTCGACGCTGGCCACCCTGAGCTGTCGAGGACGCTTGGCGTCCTCGAGGGCGCCGCTCTGCACCGAGACCGTGACCGGATGCATCGAGACGAGGCGACCGGCTCCGAGCGGCGAGCTCTCGTCGACGTCAACCCGGACCTCGAGGTCCTCGGGCAGGCCCATGGCGACGGCCACGCTGCGGGCCGTGGCTGCGATCACTCCGGCGTCGAAGGCCACGAGGTGGAACTGCTCCGGAGTGACCGAGATCCGCGCCACCTCAAGGCCTCCTGACTGTCGAGGTGGTCAAGCGGGGACCTCGGCGCCAGAGGGTTGGGAGGGACCTCCGATGCTGCCGGGTCCGGCGATACCGCCCGCCCGGAGCATGGCGGTCTCGAGGCGGACCTGGTGGGCGGCCGCCCGCGCGACCTCCTCCTCGGTCTCGATGAGCGACTGCAGCAGCATCTCGCCGTCCCGCCAGTCCTCGAGCTCGTCGTTGAGGACCAGTCGGAGGGAGCGAATGGTGGGCGCGTCGGTGATGGTCGACGTGTTGTTCAGGTGGTAGGTGTAGGCGGCGATCTTGTGCGGGATCAGGACCCGGTAGACGCCGACCAGCTTCTCGATGGTCTGTCCTGGCTCCTCCGGTTCGGTGATCGCCGCCATGAACCGCTCGACGTGCTCGTTGGCAGGCAGCGTCAGCCGGTCGGGGTTCATCTCACGCAGCTCGGGCAGTCGCTTGTGCCACAGCTCGGCGTGCCAGGCGTGCTTGTAGCAGTGGGTGCCGAGACGCATCTTCACGTCGAGCTCGGGGACCGTGGCCACCCACCCACCCAGCGCCTCGAAGAGCCGCATCTCGACCCACTTGTAGCTCCCCACCCGTCGGGCCGTCTCCTCGACGGTGAAGGCGCCGGGGAGCTCGCGGCGGTCCCAGGGGGCGAAGGCCTGCCTCGGCTTCTTGGGATCGGCCATCCCACAGCATCATTCCAATTGACCGGTCGGTCAAGACGGAGGGGTCCCGCCGGCGCCTCCTGACCCCCGCGACCCCTCGCTGCCCGCGTAGCGGTTGGTGATCGGCACGCGCCGGTCCTTGCCGAAGGCCTTGTGGCTGACCCGCACCCCGAGCGGCGTCTGGCGCCGCTTGTACTCGGCGCTGTCGACCAGCCGCACGACGTGGTCCACGAGCGTCGGGTCGTAGCCGGCGGCCACCAGCTCGGTGGCGGTGTGGTCCTCCTCGACGAAGGCGGCGAGCACGGGGTCGAGGATCTCGTAGGGCGGGAGCGACTCGTCGTCGCGCTGGTCCGGGCGAAGCTCGGCCGAAGGCGGCTTCTCGAGGACCGAGGCGGGGATCAGGTCCGTCCCGGCTCTGGCGTTGCGCAGCTGGCACAGCCGGTAGACGAGCGTCTTCGGTACGTCCTTGATCACCGCGAACCCGCCCGCCGTGTCGCCGTAGAGGGTCGAGTAACCCGTGGCCAGCTCGCTCTTGTTACCGGTGGTGAGCACGATCCACCCGCAGGCGTTCGACAGCGCCATGAGGACGACCCCCCGGATCCGGGACTGCACGTTCTCCGCCGTGAGGCCGGTCAGCGGCTCGCCCAGGCTCGGCGCCAGCATCTCGAGCAGCGACGCGTGGGCCGGCTCGATCGGAATGGTTCGCAGCTCGATGCCCAGATGGTCCGCCAGCGAGGTGGCGTCGGACAGCGAAGCCTCGCTGGAGAAGCGCGAGGGCATGGCCACGGCGTGAACCTGCTCGGGACCGAGCGCGTCGGACGCGATCGTCGCCACCAGCGAGGAGTCGATTCCTCCGGACAGGCCGACGAGGACACCCGAGAACCCGTTCTTGCACACATAGTCCCGGGTGCCGAGCACCAGGGCGGCGTAGACCTCCTCCTCGGCTCCGAGCGGCGGCGTGAGGGAGGGGGAACGCCGGTCAGCGTTGTCCCGAGGCCGCTCACTCACGACCACGGCGTCGAGGCTCGGGGCCCGTCGTCGCCCGCGGGGGTCGAGCAGACGGGTGCGGAACACCGGTCGGACCTCCATGTCGACCACCAGCACCTGCTCCTCGAACTGCGCGGCCGATGCCACGACCCGCCCCGCCTCGTCGAGAACCAGAGAGGCGCCGTCGAACACCAGCTCGTCCTGGCCCCCGACCAGGTTGACGTACACGAGCGAGCACGAGGCGTCGGCCGCCCTGGTGGAGAGCATCCGCGCCCGCTCGTCGAGCCGGCCCTGGAAGTAGGGCGAGGCATTGATGTTGACGACCAGCTCCGCCCCGCCTGCCGCCTGCTCGGAGACGGGCCCGGTCGGGCTCCAGGCGTCCTCGCAGATCGACACGCCCACGCGCACGCCGCCGATCAGATACAGCTGCGAGGCCGGCTCGCCCGGCGTGAAGTACCGGTCTTCGTCGAACACCGAGTAGTTGGGCAGAAGCCGCTTGTGGTAGACGCCGACGACCGATCCGTTGGCGCACACCGCGGCGGCGTTGTGCAGATCGCGCGCGACATCGACGAACCCCACCACCGCGGCGCAGCGACGGGTGCTGCTGGCCACCCGCTGCAGAGCGTCGAGGTTGTCGGCCACGAACCCCGGCTTGAGGAGCAGGTCCTCGGGCGGGTAACCGGTCAGAGCCAGCTCGGGGAACACAGCGAGGTCGGCGCCGGCCGCCTCTGCCTCGGTCAGGCAGGCGACGATCCGGTCCACGTTGCCGCCGAGGTCGCCCACGACGACGTCGAGCTGACAGGCGGCGACTCTGAGACGACCCACGCATCGAGATTACGCCCGAGCCCTGTTTTGTCGGGCCACGGCTGGGTCCGGCCGCGTCCCTCTGGCCGGCCGGAAACCCGGTCGGGCCTGACACACTGGTCCGGTGACCACCCTGGCCTCGACTGGCCCGTTGGCCGAGGCGGTCGAGCGCTCGGCTGCCCCGGTCATCGTCAGAGCCCCATTGGCGCGGCTGATCGAGTCTCGTCCCGAGCTCGCGTCTCGCCTCGAGGAGGACGACGAGCTGGTCAGCGCCCTGGTGGCGGTGCTGGCGGCGAGCAGGTCTCTCACCCGGTTGTGCGAGAGCGATCCGCGCTGCATCGACGTGCTCGCCGACCTCGATGATCGGCCGCCCGTCGACGCTCGGAGCCCAACCGACCTCGCCGCCTGGAAGCGCCTCGAGCTGCTGCGCATCGCTGCTCGCGACCTGACCGGACGGGACGACCTGGAGGCGGTCGTGGCCGCCCTGGCCGACCTCGCCGACGACGTGCTGCGCGGCGCCGTCGATCTGGCCGAGGTAGCGGCCGGCGAGAGCCTCGCCGTGATCGGGATGGGGAAGCTCGGCGGCCAGGAGCTCAACTACGCCAGCGATATCGACGTGGTCTTCGTCGACGGCGACGGTAGCGCGGGCCCGCGGGCGGCGCGGAAGGTGATGGACGTGGCGAGACGTTGCTTCCGCGTCGACGTCGACCTGCGCCCCGAGGGCCGTGACG
>JBPYEZ010000169.1:0-9906 GCA_051984395.1 Acidimicrobiales bacterium
AGATAGGCGAGCGCTCCCAGGGGGATCGGCAGCCAGAAGTTCACCAGCCGGTAGGTGATCACGCCGAGGATGGCGATGCCCCGGGGCGATCCGAACCCGACCAGAGTGGGCACGAGGAGGCCCTCGACCACGCCCAGCCCTCCCGGAGTGATGGGGAGGACGGCCATGACGTTCGCCAAGCCGTAGGCCACCAGCAGGCCGTATGGCGTCATGAGGTGACCGAAGGCAGCCAGGAAGACCCACAGTGACGATGCGTCGAGCAACCAGAAAGCGGCCGCCCAACAGACGGCCCGCCTGAGCAGCGGACGGTCTCGCGACAGCTCGCGCAGGCGGGTGGCCAGCCGGCGGACGCCGGCCGTCACCATCTCCTCGTCGAGGAACGGCACCCGGGATGCGACCCAGCGCAGGATGTCCGCCGCTCGGTCCTCCCCCCGGGTGAACAACAGCACGAGCGCGGCGACTGCGGCCATCAACAGCGCGCCCACCAGGGCGGCGATGCCGTACAGGGGGTTGAAGCCGCGCAACGGGATCGAGATGACCAGGGCGATCCACAGCAGCACGTTGAGCACGACGGCCGAGCCGATGCCCTGGGTGGCCACAGCGAACGTGGCGTCGGCGCCGCTGACGCCCGACTCGGTGAGAAGGCGCAGGCCCACCGGTGTGCCCCCTGCGGTACCAGCGGGCAGGACGTGGCTCACCGCCAGGGTCGACATGTTGATCCTGAGGATGGTGAACCGGGACGGCGCGCCGTGGGGGAGGACGGCCCGTGTGAGCTGGGAGTAGGCGAGCAGGGCGGCCGCCTCGAGGACGACGCCGGCGGCGGCGTAGCCCAGGTTCACCTGGCTGAGGAGGTGGAGAGAGTGGCCGGCTCCGGCCAGCTGGGGCAGCACGAGGTACTCGACGACCAACGCCAGCGCCAGGAGAGTGACGGCGTGCCGGACCGAGCGGGACAGAAGGCTCTTTTTACCCGCTCGGCGGCGGGTGCTCTGCCACCAGCGCGGCGACTCGTCGGTGCTCGTCATCGAGCCACGACGGTCATCCGAACGCGCTGTGTGCGCATACCTCCATCGTTGCATGGCAAGCGCGCCTGGGGGCCGACACCCTCGGTCGTGGTGTCGCCGACGTCGGGGTGTGGTCCCGTATGCTGCTCCGCCATGAGGGTCCTGGTCGTCCTCCCGACCTACCGGGAGGCTGAGAACATCGCCACCGTGCTGCGACGGATCCGCGCCGCTGATCGGGCTGCGCACGTGCTGGTCGTCGACGACGCCAGCCCGGACGGGACCGCTGACCTGGCCCTGGCCATGGGCGAGGAGCTCGGAGGCGTCGACGTGCTGCGGCGTCCGGGGAAGGCCGGCCTCGGGAGCGCCTACCGGGACGGGTTCGCCTGGGGCCTGGACCGGGGGTTCGAGGCCTTCGTCGAGATGGACAGCGACCTGTCGCACGATCCGTCCGCGCTCCCTGACCTCGTCGCCCCACTGGGCCAGGGGCTCGACGTGGTGGTCGGGTCCCGCTACGTGCCGGGCGGGTCGATGCCCAACTGGGGGATGCACCGGAAGGCGCTCTCCCGGGCGGGAAACGTCTACGCCGCCTGGTTGCTCCGCCTGGACGTGACCGACGCCACGTCGGGGTACCGGGCCTACTCCGCCAACATCCTCCGCCGCATCGACCTCGGCGCCGTGCGTGCCGACGGCTACGGGTTCCAGATCGAGATGGTGTACCGGGCCGTGCTCGCCGGTGGGCGGGTGACCGAGGTGCCGATCCGGTTCGTCGACCGGGTCGAGGGTCGGTCCAAGATGTCGATGCGCATCATCGTGGAGGCGCTCGGCCTCGTCACCTGGTGGGGCGTCGCCAGGCTGTTCGGTCGCCGGCCGGCCTCGGGGGTACCGGGAGTGGAGGCGGGCGCGGGCACGCACGGCCAAGCCGCGCCCTGAGCTGGTTCGGTCGGGTCTCAGGCCCCGACGACGCCGTGGTCGCCGAGCGGCCCCACCTTCCGGTCCTGTGCCCGCAGGCGCTCGGCCAGCAGCGGTAGGCATCCCAACGCCGCCCGCCACGCCTCGGGGGCCGAGACGCAGTCCGAGTCGTGCAGGACCACCGTCGCGCCGGGGACGAGTCCGGGTTCCACGTCGCTGATCACGCTGCTCGGCGTTGCTTCGGCCCGCCAGTCCCTGCCCCAGGACGTCCACAGCACCAGGTGGAGCTGGAGACGCCGGGCGGCGAGCACCGTTCCGCTCGAGATGGTGCCGTAGGGCGGGCGGAACCAGACGGGGCGTCGACCGGTCGCATCCTCGATGACGGCGACGGCGCGCGACAGGTCGGCCCGCACGCCTGCTGGTGACCGTCGGAGGTGCGACCGGTGCTCGTCGGCGTGGACCCCGATCTCGTGACCGGCGGCCGCCACCTCGGCGGCGAGACCCGGAGCCCGCCGGACCATCGCCCCCAGCATGAAGAACGTCGCCGTCCAGTCCAGCGCGGCCAGGGCGTCCAGGAAGGCAGGTGTCGATCGGGGATCGGGGCCGTCGTCGAAGGTGAGCGCCACGTGGTCGGGCCGGCCCACTCCGTGCAGCCTGGGGAGTAGGCGAGTGGCCGAGGGCATCAGCCTGACAGCGGACGGGCCGGCGTGGGCGGCGGCGAGGGCGGCGCCCGTCGCCAGGGCGAGGCTTGGCTTTGAGAGACGGACGGTGCTCGGCATGCGAGCACAACGTATCGTCGCGTCACGATGCCCGTTCTCGCCGCTCTCGGCGCGGCCCTCTTCTACGCCGTGGCGTCGGTGCTCCAGCAGCGGGCCGCTGGGGAGGCGCCGGCGGAGCGATCGCTGCGGCTGCGGCTCCTCGTCGGCTTGATCGCCCGCCCGCTGTGGCTGATGGGCATCCTGGCCGACGGTGCCGGGTTCGTGCTGCAGTTCATCGCCCTCGACCACGGCTCTCTCGTGCTCGTCCAGCCGCTGCTCGTGAGCGGGCTCCTCTTCGCGCTGCCGCTCGGCGCCGCGTTGACGCGTCGCCGCCTCATGCCCTCCGAGTGGGTGGGGTCGGCCGCCACGGTCGCCGGTCTCTCGCTCTTCCTCGTCGTGGCCGCACCGGGTCCCGGTCACGACACCGCCAGCGACCTGGCCTGGGTGATCACCGGCGCCTGCACCCTGGTCCCCATCGCCGTCATGGTCGCCGTCTCCCGCTCAACCACTGGCGCGGTCAGGGCCGGCCTGCTGGCCGCCGCGGGCGGGATCTTCTACGGCTTGGCGGCGGCGCTGACGAAGGTGACGGCACAGGAGTTCCACACGGGCATCGTCCACACCCTGACCAGCACCTGGGAGCCCTACGCCCTCGTCGTCTGCGCCGTGGTGGCGATGGTCGTGGTCCAGAGCGCCTTTCAGGCTGGCCCCCTCCGCTGGTCATTGCCGACGCTGACCGTGGTCGATCCCGTGGTGAGCGTGGTGATCGGAGCGCTGGCGCTGGGCGAGCGCATCTCGACCGCCGGGGCCGCCCCTGCCCTGGAGGTCCTCGGGCTGGCGGCCATGGCCTGGGGCATCTTCCTCGTCGCCCGGCGCCCGCTGGTGGTGGGCGCCGAGGACACGACCGCCAGCAGGATCTGACGTGGGTTGCGCCGCGACGCGCCCTGACGCAGGAGTCCCGTGAGCGGGCGCGCGCCCCGGCTGGCGAGCACCGACAGCGGCGAGGGTCCCGTGATCGTGCTCGTCCACGGCCAGCCCGGTCAGGCGGCTGATTGGCACGATGTCGCCACAGCCCTCGCATCGGCCCATCGCGTGCTCGTCCCGGACCGGCCCGGCTACGGACGGACCGGCGGCACGGCGGTCGGTCTGGCGGCCAACGCCGATGCACTCGGTCAGCTGCTCGACGACCGCGGCGTCAAGCTGGCGACCGTCGTGGGACACAGCTTTGGCGGGGGCGTGGCTCTGGCGCTGGCCCTGCGGCGGGCGGAGCTCGTCGGCGGGCTGGTGCTGGTCGGGTCGGTCGGCACCGCCAGCAGCCTCGGGCGTCAGGATCGTCTCCTCGGGCTGCCGTTGGTGGGCGAGGGCCTGGCCTTCACCGGCCTCGAGATCTCACGGTGGGCATTGCCGGCGCTGCGTAGACGGTCGAGACGGCTACCGCCTGCGATGGCCTCCTGGCTCCAGGCCGTGCCAGGGCCCTGGCCGGCTGCCGACAAGCGACGAGGGCCGAGCGCGGCGACGTGGCGCAGCTTCGTGGCCGAGCAGCGGGCCCTCCTGGCCGAGACCCCGGCGATCGAGGCCCGGCTGAGCTCGGTCCTCGCGCCCACTGCGGTCGTGGCGGGAGGCCGAGACCGGGTGGTACCGGCCCGGGCTGCGGCTGACCTGGCCGGTGCGATCCCGGGGGCCGAGCTGGTCTGGGTACCCGGAGCCGGGCACCTGGTGCCCCAGGAGGCCCCCGACGTGCTGGTCGAGATCGTCAGCCGCTATGCCTCGGACAGATGAGCCCCGACTCGAGGAGATAGGCGTGGGGGGACGCGTTGATGGGAACATGGATGGCTGGGGTGGCCGGTTGGTGCCCAGCCGGATGCAGTGGCAAGCGGAAAACCGAGTTAGCGAAGGTCGGGATCGGGCGAAACGCCCGCCCTTGAGGCATCCCAACCGGGGGGCCAGTCACATGGGGTTCGGCGATGCCGGTGTGCATGAGAGCTGCTACGCCGGAGGAGCCAGTGGAGTCGATTCGATGGGCAGTCTGGGACATCGAGCGGTGGCGTCAGGACGCCGCCTGCCGGGAGGTGGACCCCGAGGTCTTCTTCCCTGTCGGAGTGACGGGCGCGGCCGTGACCGCCATCGCCGCGGCCAAGGCGATCTGCGCCGAGTGCGCCGCCCAGGCCCAATGCCTGGAGTTCGCCGTCACGACGAACCAGGAGTACGGCATCTGGGGCGGTACCAGCGAGGAGGAGCGCCGGGACATCCGGCGCGCCCGTCGAGCCGCTCGACGCCTCCGCCGGGCCTCCTGAGGCTGCCGCCGACCGGGTCGAGCCCCGATGGGGCGACGGGCCGCCGGTCGATCCCGTCGATCGTTGGATCCGGCTGAGGCGGCCGGTGCGCGTGGGTCACCGCCGAGCGATCTCGCATCCCGGGAGGGCGGCGTGACCGGAGAGATGGTCGCCGGTCGCTACCGACTGGGTCAGCCGCTCGGCACCGGCGGCATGGCCGAGGTGTTCGACGCCATGGACGAGCGCCTCGAGCGGCCCGTCGCCATCAAGCTGCTCCGGGCCGACCTGAGCGGCGATCCGGGGCTTCGCGCCCGCTTCGAGGTCGAGGCCCGCTCCGCCGCTCGCCTCGTGCATCCCAACGTCGTCGCCGTGTTCGACACCGGAGAGCTCGGGGACAGGCCGTACATCGTGATGGAGCGGCTACCGGGCGCCACCCTGGCCGATCGGCTCAGGGACGGGCCGATGGACGAGCCCGCGACCCGTCGCCTGGCGTCGGAGGTGCTCGGCGCCCTCGCCGCCGCCCACGCCGCCGGCATCGTGCACCGCGACGTCAAGCCGTCGAACATCCTGTGGGCGCGCGACGGATCGGCCAAGGTCGCCGACTTCGGTATCGCCAAGGGGCTGGAGCCGCTCATCGACACCCAGACCGGTGACCTCACGGGGACCAATCTCGTGATCGGCACCCCTGCCTACCTTGCCCCCGAGCGGCTTGCCGGCGAGCGGGCCACACCGAGCTCGGACCTGTGGTCCCTCGGGGCGGTGCTGTACGAAGCCCTGGCTGGAACCCGTCCGTTCTCTCGTGCCACGGCGCTGGTGCAGGATCCCGAACGGCCCGAGCCCGTCCCCATCGAGGTGCGCCGGCCTGGTGTCGACCCGCTGCTGGCGGCGGCGATCGACCGCGCCCTGGCACGACATCCGGCACAGCGTTTCGCCTCGGCGGCGGAGATGGCGGCCGCCGCCGGTCTGAGCTTGGCCGGTGCCGCGACCCTGACGGCGGGCGCCGATCAGGCCGCGACCAGGCTGGAGGGCGAGGCCGCGGGACCGACGGCGGTCATGGGCGGGCGGACCGCCGTCCTCGGCGACGAGGCCGAGGCGCGCCCGGCGCCGCCCGGCCCCCCAGCCGGAGGCGACGAGCGGGCCCGCCGGCTTCGCGCCTTGGCGTTGCTGGCCGTGGTGCTGGTGGCCCTGGCCGCCGTCGGGATCGCCCTGGCGTTGCGGGGAAGCGGCGGCTCGACGCCGGGGACCACGACGACCTCGATCCCGACGACGACCGGCGTGACGCGCCCGCCCACGACCCGGCCTCCGGTGACGACCACCACGACCGTGCGGCCGACGACCACCACGACAGCCCCCACCACCACGACCTCGTCGAGCACGACGACCACCTCATCGACCACCTCGACCACGAGCGGGGTGCTCGGGCCGCCGGGCGGCCGTGGCCACGGGGCGGCCAACGCCGCCAACAGCGGCGGCGGCTGAGCCGACGGGGCACCCAGCCGGGTAGCAAGCGGCCGCTTCAGGCCGGCGAACCACGAGGCGTGCCACCATGTGTGCCAGGGTGCGTCACACGGACCCGTGAGCTGACAGTGGGGGGAATGCAGTGGCCGGCCGGTTCGTCGGACGAGTGCGCGAGCTCGAGGTGGCCCGCCGGGCGCTCGACGGCGCAGCCGGTGGCCAGGGCTCGGTGCTGGCGCTGGCGGGCGAGGCTGGGATCGGTAAGACCCGTCTGGCCCGGGAGATTGCCTCTCTGGCCCGTGGCCGCGGCATCGACGTCCTCTGGTCATCCGGATGGCCCGGCGGTGGCGCCCCTGCGTACTGGCCGTGGCCGGAGATCCTCACCGCCATCGACCAGCCGGCCGGCGCGACCTTCGAGGTGACGACGACCTCGGCAGATCCCGAGCGCTTCGCTCGCTTTCGAGCGGTGAGCGCGTTGCTGGAGCGCCGTGCCGCCGAGCAGCCGGTGGTCGTGGTGCTCGACGACGCCCACACCTTCGACGCCGACGGACTGTTGCTCACCCGCTTCGTCGCACGGGGCGTGTCCGGCCACCGGCTGTTGCTCCTCGTCGCCCACCGCACGGCACCAGAGGTGCCGTTGTCGACGAGGACGCTGCTCGGGGAGATCGAGCGCGACGCGTGTGCGGTCCCCCTCGGCGGTCTGGACCTGGACGAGGTCCGCCAGTTTCTCGTTGCCAGCGGCGAGCCACCAGGGGAGGCCGCCGTGCGCCAGGTGCACGAGCTCAGCAGCGGGAACCCATTCCTGGTGGAGCAGGTGCTGGGCGCCGGCCTGCACCATTCGGGCCGTCCCGCTCCCGTATCGGCCCGACTCCTGCTCGACACCCAGCTCGACGTCGTCGACCCCACCACGCGAGCGGTGCTCGAAGGCGCTGCCGTCCTCGGTTCCAGTGCGACGCTGTTCGAGGTGGCGGCGCTCGCGTCGGTCGACGAGACGACCGTGGAACGGGCGAGGGAGATCGCCGCTGGTGCGGGACTCGTCAGATCCGAGCAGACGGATCGCCTGGTGTTCTCCCACGATCTGGCGCGCGAGACGATCCTCTCCCGCACCACGCCCGAGCGTCTGGCCGAGCTGCACGAGCGCTGGCTCGCCGTGCTGGGCGCGGGGGACGAGTCGGACGAGGGCGCGGTGCGCCGGGCGCGCCACGCGCTCGAGCTCGCCCGGTGCTCGAGCGGGCAGACTCCCCGTGCCATCGAGATCACCCGGGCGAGCGCGCGCACGCTGCTCCACCGGGGAGCGCCCGAGGCCGCAGTGGACCTGTTGGGAGACGCCGTGACGGTACAGGAGGTCGGCGGGACCGGCACCCTGGCGCCGCTGCTCACGGAGCTGGGGACGGCGATGTTGGCGACGGGACGGCTGGCTGACGCCCGGCGGCTCTTTCACCGGGCCGTCGCCGACGCCGACCGGTCTGGTGACGCCATCACCTACGCCCAGGCTGCCCTCGGCCTCGGCGGCGTGTGGGTACAGGAACAGCGCAGCGCAGGCGAGCGGGCGTACTACAACGACGTGGTCGACCGGGCCATCAGGATCATCGCCGGCGACCCGTCGCCGCTCGCCGCCCGGATCACTGCCTCGCTCCGTCTTCGACAGGCCGCGGAGCGCGCCGCGGCGGGCGTTGGCACCGTCGCGGAGGTGCGCGACGAGCTGAGGGCCGTTCGTCGCTACCGCGACCCCGACGAGATCGCCGCCGGGCTCTCCCTGCTCCACCACGTGATGCTCGGACCGGCCTACGCCGCCGAGCGAGTGGCGGTGGCCGCCGAGCTGGTGGATGTCGCCCGCTCCGGCGGCAACGAGCTCCAGACGGTCATGGGCCAGCTCTGGATGGTCACCGACGCGCTGCTGCTCGGACGCGATGCCGACCGGACGTTGATCGAGCTCAGGGAGCGGGCCGACGCGCTCGGCATGCGTGCCATTCTCTTCGTCGTCGATGCCATCGACGTGATGCGGCGCGCTCGGGAGGGTCGCCTGGACGCGGCCGAGAAGGCCGCAGCAGCCTGCGTCGACCGAGGGGTGGAGGTCGGAGACGCCGACGCCGCCAACTACTACGGCGCCCATCTCCTCGCCATACGTTGGTATGCGGGTACCAGCGCCGAGCTGCTCGAGCTCGCTCAGGAGCTGGCGGCCTCGACGGCGATGCCCGTCGAGAACCCCGTCTTCGCCGCGGTGGTCGCTGCGATTGCCGCCGACATCGGCGACACCGATCGTGCCGAGCAGGCCATCGCACGCCTCGGCCGGGGGCACCTCGACCAGCTCGTGGAGGGGTCGTCGTGGTTGGTCACGATGTTCGCGCTCGTCGAAGCGGCGGTGCGCCTCGACGACGCCGAGCTCGCCGACGAGCTGTACCGCCTGCTGGCCCCGTACGCGTCGCTGCCGATCCTGGGCTCCATCGGCATCTGCTGCTTCGGGTCGACCGAGCGATCACTCGGGCTGGCGGCGCGGGTGGGCGGCCACGTCGAGAGGGCGATCGGGCACCTCGAGCGGGCGGTGGCGGAGAACGAGCGGCTGGGCAACCGCCCGATGACCGCCATCGCACGCGCCGATCTGGCCGAGACGCTGCTGGCGTCGGGCCAGCGCGACGGGCGTGCCCGAGCAGGAGCGCTCATCGCCGGGGCCATCTCGGCCGCGGAGCACATGAGGCTCGAGGGCCGGCTGCCAGGCTGGGCGCACCTCCGGGACCGCCTCGCCGACGCGAAGCCGTCAGCAGAGGCGATCTGTGAGCGCCACGGCGCCGCGTGGGAGCTCGTCGTCGACGGTGAGCGTGCGGTGGTGGCGCACACGGTCGGAATGGAGTACCTGGCGACGCTGCTGGCCGCACCGGGGAGGCAGATCCCGGCGGGGGAGCTGACCCGACCGGGCGAGCGATCGCGCCGGTTCGACCATGCCGCCGAGCGCGCCCGTACGTCGGTGCAGAAGGCCATTCGGCGGGCCATCGCCAATGTCGCCCGCAGCGCGCCACGCCTCGGCGACGACTTGCTGGCATCGGTTCACACGGGCCACCGGTGCACCTACGAGCCGACACACGGGGCGCCCGAGACCTGGACCGTGAAGATCCGCTGAGCGCCGCTACTTGAACCAGATGCGCTGGTACTCGCGGCTGTGCGGGTGCAGGAGCAGCGCCACCAGGGCGATCGTGAAAATGATGTTGAGGACACCGAGTCCGAGCACGGCGCTGGTGCCGATCAGGAATGCGACGGCGAGCTGGACCACCAGGAGGAGAATCGCCGCCGCCACGCCGACGACGTAGCCCCACTTGCGCTCGTTGGCGATCCCGTAGCCGCCGGCGATCTCGAGGGCGATCAGGAGGATGCCGAACAGGCCGGCCCCCCCTCCGATGATGAGGCCGATCAACCCGAATGCGGCGTTGACGTAGAGCAGCATCACGCCGATCTGCAACGTCTGCGGCTGGGTCGGGTTCAACCACCGGCGACGCTCCATGCCCATGGCCGCAGGCTACT
>JBPYEZ010000170.1:0-37419 GCA_051984395.1 Acidimicrobiales bacterium
AACGTCGATGATGGCGAGCCGCTGCGTGGCCATCGCCACACCGCCGTCCACGAATATCCCCCGGGAGTCCGGGCCGCGATGCTCCACCGCGGTGCACATCCGATGGACCATGGCCTCGTCTGCGGGCCCGCCATAGTTGATCTGTCCGACGATCCCGCACATGTCAGGTGACCACCACGCTCTCTGGCAGGGGACAGCGGTTCTCCTGGCCGAGCAGTCGAAGCCACTGGGCGGCGACGATCTCGGCGGCATGGTTCTCGATCGTGTAACGCCGGCATCGCCGGGCGAGGTCATCTCGCTCGAATCGCGATCGCCACAGACGATCGGCACCAGCAGCGAGCTCGGCTGGAGAGCCGTGTGCGAACTCGCCGAGCCCGTTGGTCGTGATGACGTCGCTCGGGTCATGGGTCAGGGCCAGCGCTGGGACCCCACGCGACCAGGCCTCGAGAAACACGTTCGAAAGTCCCTCGAAATCGGACGTGTTGACCACCGCAACGGCACGATCGATCAGCTTCATGAGCTCGTCACGCGGCCGGGGTGAGACGAGCTCGAGATTGGCTACACCGGCTGCGGCCTTGGCGACCTCCGACGCCATGGTGTCCCCGCTCGCACGCGTCTCGACAAGGCAGAAGGGTAGATCGGGGAGAGACCTCGCCAGCTCGACGAATGCCAACGGCCGCTTGTACCACGCCAACCGGCCTATCCACAGGAACGCCTCGGGGGGATGCTGCTGGAGCGGGGCCTGCTCGGCGATGCTCTTGATCAGAACAGGCTCCTTGCCGAGGGCGCGGCGACACATGCCGATCTGCTCCTCGGTCTGCGCCACCACGACATCGGCCAGCTTGATGCCCAGGCGGTACAGCAGGAGGTCGAGGCGCTTGGGTGACAGGACCGCGAAGTCGAAGTCCGAGACGTTGGCCGCCGAATAGATGAAGGACTTCCCCGTGAGTCGAGCAGCTGCGGCCGCGATGCCAACTTCCGGCCCGGCCGTCCGCGTCACCACGGCATCGGCGTCGATCGTCGCCACCGTTCTGTGGATCCGCGCCGCCTCCCGGATCTTCCCTGCCCACGGCTTGTCACGCTGATAGGGGGCACGCACGACGAGATCGACGCCCTCAGGCGGGCGGATCATCTCGTCGCCCTGAGGCTCGCAAACGACCAGACATACCCTGGCGCCTTGGCGAGCGAGCGCTCCGGCCAGCAGGAACACCTGCGTCTCCGAGCCGCCCGGGGGGCAGCTCCCGGCGAGCAGTGGAGTGAGCGAGGGCATGTAGAAGGCGAGGTCGTACCGAGCGCGTCTCATGTCATGCCTCGAGGCCGCTGGTCGACCGGATGGCGCGAACGGCGCCGAGGACAGACCGTCCTCGCACCAAGGCAACCACCGCGTATGCGGCAAGAATCAGACCTCCGCCAAGGGCGACCGCAGCGAGCGCCTGGAGGCGTGACGTCGGTGCGGGCAGAACGCCAACGACCCCGACGGCGGCCGCTGCCGCCAGAACGGTGGCGCCGGCTGCGATCACGAGCTCGTGCCAACGACCGGCCAGCGACAGCGCGCCCCAGCGCCGCTGCACCGCGACCACGTAGGCGCCGCAGAGGATGATCGCTGTGATGGTCGTGCTGAGCGCAATTCCCTCGACTCCCAGAAACGGCCGCAAGGCAAAGTTGAGTGCCGCGTTGAGGATGACGTTGGTGATCCCGACGAGCATCGGGAACACGGTGTCTTTCTCGATCACGAACAACGTGACCAGCATGAAGATGACCACCTGCGCAGGTAGCGACAGGATGATCATTCCGAAGACTCCCGTCGTGTGACCGAGCGCCTCAGAGGAGTAGGCACCCCCTTGGTACACGAAGCCCACTATCTCCCGGCGGAACACGAAGCCGACCGCGACGAGCGGCGGCACGAAGGTCGCCACGGTGACGATGGCAGTGGCGACATTTGGGCGAAGAGCCTCCCAACCTCCCTGCAGCTTCGTCTCCGTCCAGGTGACGGTGAGCGGGGTGGTCATCAAGGTCGTCAGGAGCGCTGCCGGTATCACGCAGAGCCGGAGTCCGAGATCGAGCGCGGTGACACTGCCGGCTCCCAACTGGCTCGCCATGGTGCGATCGAGGACCGGGTTTGTCTGGAGAACGCTCTGACTGATGACGAGGGGGGCGGTTGTCGCCGCGACACCCCGAACGAATGGCGTGAGAAACGCAGCACGCAGTCGGATGCGAAGGCCAACATGATGGGCGCGGCACCAGAGCACGGCGACGGCCACCGAGCTGCCAGCGAGGTTGCCGATGATCAGGGCACTGATGCCGATGGTATGGCCGAACGACAGTGTGAGCACTGACTTGAGCAATGGCTCTATCCCCAACACCAGCACCCCGAGGGCGAAGAGCCGTCGGGCCGCAAGGACGGCAGTGAGCGCACCTGTCAGTGGGCCCAACACACCCAGGGGAGCGAGCTCGAGCAGGACGACCCTGGTCGTTGCGCCTGAGGCTCCACCAATGGCGAGGGGCAGGATCAGCAGGGCCAGGGCCGTGACGAAGATGGTGAGCACGACCGAGGCCACGAGAACGGCTGAGACCATTTCACTGGCGCTTTGCTCGAGCTCCCGTTGGCCGCCCTCTCTGGCCCGCTCCACCAGGCCCGGGATGGCTCCCGATTTGACGGCTGCCATCAAGATTACGTAGACGGCGAGAGGAATCGAGAGCCCGAGATAGTAGGCATCGGTGCTGGCGGTCGCTCCGAAGACACGAGCCAGGGCGACCGAGGATGCGAAGCTGCACGCTTGAACGAGCAGGTTCAACGGGACCAGGCCGGTCAGGATGCGACGCATGCTGGCGTTCGATGGCGGGCTGGTACTCGTGCTCGATGGCGTGCTGGTGCTCGTGTTCGATGCCGTGCGGGGCAACGTGTCGGTCATGGCGTCGCCTCGAACAGCAGCTCACCATCGACCACCCGGCTCTCCTTCTGCCACTCGACCTGCGCCCGCAACCCGGGCGCGAGGGCGACGGCCGGCGAGTAACCAAGGTCAGCGCGGGCACGCGAGATGTCGGCTTGGGTGTGGCGAGCGTCGCCGTGCTCGGATGACGTGCGACGGACGTCGATCGGTCCCAGGAGATCGCTGACGATCTCGATGGCGTCGTTCATCGACGTCGTGATGCCTCCACCGAGGTTGTACACGCCACCGGGCCGCCCCCTTTCGGCAGCAGCAATGACGCCGGCAACTATGTCGGTGACGAAGGTGAAGTCCCGCGTCTGGTGGCCGTCGCCGAGGAGCGTGAACTCGCGTCCGGCGAGCGCACAGGCGATCAGGCGATTGAAGGCCATGTCCGGCCGCTGCCGGGGACCGTAGACGCTGAACGGGCGCACACCGACGGTCGGCACCTGGAAGTTCTTCCAGTAGAGGTAGGCCAGGTTCTCGCCGAGCACCTTCGTCGCGCCGTACGGGGATACCGGCCGGAGCACGGAGTCCTCACAGGCGGGGAGCATCTCGGCGTCTCCGTACACCGATGACGACGAAGCAAAGACGAACATCTTCGGGCAGGTGCGGCGTGCCGCCTCGAGCAACCGCTGCATCAAGGTCACGTTCGCCTGTGTGTACACGTCGAAGCTCTCACCCCAGCTGGCACGCACTCCTGCCTGGGCCGCCAGGTGAAAGACCACGTCGACGTCGGCCATGAGGTCCGGCAGGTCGAGGTCGAGCAGGTCCTGCTCGAGGTAGTGACACGCCGGGCGGCCGGCGAAGGCCATGGCGTTGGCCCGCTTCAAGCTCCGGTCGTAGTAGGGCGCCAGGTCGTCGACGGCTATCACTCGCCAACCGACGTCGAGACACCTTTCGGTCAGATGGGAGCCTATGAAGCCCGCCGCGCCCGTTACCAGCGCGAGTGTCATCGTGCACCTGCCCTATCGGGAGACCAGGCTCGTCGGGAGTAAGCGACAATGATCCCCGAGAGCACAGCGAGGACTGCGAACGTCGGCGCGGCTCGTAAGGTGTCGACTGCTGCCGACTCGACGGCGAAGGCGGCAATTCCGGCTGCCGCGCCGGCGACAAGCATCCGCTCACCGGGGTCTCGCAAGCGCCGTGTCGTAATTGCGGCGGTGACCAGTGCTCCACCGAGCCATCCCACCAGCAGGACCTCTCCGACGATTCCCTGCTCGAACAGTGTCCGGACGTACTGGTTGTGTGGCCCGATCTGAAGGAGCAGTGGATCCGAGGAGAGATCCGGATCGGGGGTGCCGGGGTTCCGCGGCGAACCAGGGGCTGCAGGGCGGCCGATGTCGAGGCTGTTGATCCCGTGCCCGACCGCGAGGTGCGACGGCGTGTTCGTGGTGAGAGGTAGTGCAGCCGTCCAATACGATTGCCTCGCGGCGAGGGTTCCCTGACGGAGGATGCCTTCCTGATACCACTTTGCCGAGCTGACCAGAGGCACCACGACGAGGAGCACGACGATCAATGCGGCAGCTGCTCCGCCCAGCAGGTGCCAGACTCGGACAGACCTGCTCAGGGCGAGGTAGACGACGGCGCCGACAACGACGCCGATCATGGCCGCCCGGTCCAGGGTCGCGACGATTCCGACGAGCGAGAGCGCGATGCACCCGGCGGCGAGAGCGCGCTTCCACCCACTGAGACGTGTCAAGAGTGGCAGCGCGGCGAACGATGCCATGGAGAGAACGTCCGCAGCTGCCGGCGGGCTCTGCAGGACACCCGCCGGCCTGAACACGAACTGGTTGTTCTGGTTCCAGAGGTAGTACTGCTTGGGTACGAATAGCGTCGTATGCGTGACGAACAGCTCGAACAAGAGCGAGAGGGACGCAATCGCGCTCACGACGAGCAGAGTCCACACCACTGCCTGGGGGGCGCGGTCACCAACCTGCCTGGCGGCAAGGTAGAACGCGACGGGTGTCAGGAAATCGATGATCAATGACCCGGTGAACCCGCTGATCGGACCGGCGATCAACCAGCTGGCGACCACGGCCAGCACAAAGAGCAAGACCATCGTGTCGACGAAGCTCAAACGCCTCACGTGGTGTGCTCGTGCCGCGGCCAACACCGTTGTGAGGGCGAGCGCCGCCCCCGGCTTCCCAGCCCCGGCTGGGACAAGAACCATGGCGGCGATGCCGCCACACAGCCCCAGATAGGGCGCCGACGAGATCGCCATGCCGAAAGGCACGAGGACCACAGCCACCGCGGCGACGCCCACCTGTCCGAAGGCGATCATCGCGCCCAGGCCGAGCGCGATGAGCACAATGACCGCGCTGGTAGCGCCACCAACACCGCGAGGGGTGCGGGTGGCGACTGCGACTCGAGTCATCGTTTGGGAAGCCACGTTCGCTCAGCTCTCCGGCAATCTCGACAGCTAGTCCCTGGACCTGGACATTGCCCCATCGTTTTCGGCTACACGAGCCAGATCGACGGCGCCATTGCTGGAATAGGTCGAGCGATACGAGTAGTTGTCGGGATATCCGTAACCGGCCCTCGTCGCCACCTCGTTGAGGATGAAGCCCGCTACATAGGCTCTGACCTGGCGGAGGATCTCGAGCGAGCGCGTCAGCTCCTTGCGACTGGTCTCCCCCGCTGCGACCACCACGAGCGTGGCGTCCACGTGCTCAGCCAGGATGACGGCGTCGGCGACCGGAAGAACAGGCGGGCTGTCCACCAGGATGGTGTCGAACTGGTCCTTGAGGTGACCGAACAACTCGACAGTGCGATCGCTCGCCAACAGCTCGGCGGGATTGGGCGGCACCGGACCCGATGGCAGCACCACCGGCCCGTGGGACCCCACGGTCTGCAGGGCCCCCGACAGATCGGTCTCACCGACCAGGACCGAGGTGAACCCCACGTCGTTCGAGAGGCCGAAGAAGGAATGCAAGCGAGGCCGACGGAGGTCGCACGACACGACGGCCACGCGTTGTCCCGCCTGGGCGAGAGAGACGGCGAGGTTGGCGAGCGTCGTCGTCTTCCCCTCACTTTCAGATGGACTGGTCACGAGGACGGTTCGAATCGACCTCTCCAGACTGACGAACCTGAGCGAGGTGCGAAGCGTGCGGTAGGCCTCGGCGGATGCCGAAGTAGGCGCAGCTTCCGACGCCAGCCAGGCCACCTTTGTCTTTCTCCAACTCGAGGCATAAGGCACTGTGCCGATCGTCGGAAGGTCGGAGCTCACCCGATCGAGATCCTCCCTTGACCTGATCGAGTCGTCGAGGCGATCGATCAGAAATGCGAGGCCGATTCCGGCGATGAGTCCCAACCCGAAACCGATGAGAGCATTTCGCACCGTCCTCGGAGAGCTCGGTGAGGAAGGGACAACTGCCTGGCTCGCGACCTGAGCCCCACCGCTGCTGAGAGACGAGTTCACCTGGAGCTGTGCCAGCTCGGCCCTGAAGTTCGCTTCCTGGGTGGACAGGGCGGCCGCTGCACCTGAGTTCTGCCCCGCCGCCGCGATCTGCTGATCGAGCTGGGTGATCTTCGCTTGTATCTGCGCCGCCGCCGCCGAAAGGTCATTCGTGACCTGGCTTCGCTGGGTATCCACGAACGCCCCGGCATAGGAGTTCGCGACGCGTGCTGCAAAGCGTGGATCCGTGCTCGTCGCCTCCACCGAGATGAGGTTGGTCTGGCCCACCTGCGAGGCTGTCACCTGGGGAGCGCTACCCAGCTGTGTCCGCACCGCGTTCTTCACGGCAGTGCTCGTGACCAGCGACTGCTCGGTGATCACGTCGGCAGTGCCGAGCGTGGACTCCGTGGCTCCGCTGTTCGGTGAAAGCGGCACTGGGGTGTTGGTCGGCTGGATCTTGATCAAAGCCGTGGCGGTGTACTTAGGGGTCTGGAGCAACGACGCCCCAATCGCGGCCCCGGTCACCACCGCTATCACAACGGCGATGATCCACTTACGCCGCCAGAGAACGTTCATATACGATCGCAGAGGCAGCTCCGCGGTAGTTACGTCGCCGGGCATGGGATTACCTCGCTTCACATCGAAGGACAACGGGCAGGGTCTTGAGGATTATGCGTAGATCCAAGGCAAGCGAACAGGCCTCCGCGTAGTGGACGTCGAGCCGGAGCATGTCGCTGATCGTCAAACGGGAGCGGCCGCTCACCTGCCACAGGCCGGTGATCCCGGGCCGAACGCGCAGCCGAATTCGCTGCCATTCTTCGTAGAGCTCCACTTCGAAAGGGAGGGCGGGTCGAGGACCTACCAGGCTCATCTCTCCCCGGAGCACGTTGAACAGCTGCGGAAGCTCATCGATCGAGAACCGTCGTAGGACGCGGCCTACCGGCGTGATGCGAGGATCCTCGGGGAGCTTATAGAGCGAACGGTCGCGCCGGGAGGCGTGAATCTTGCCTGAAAGCAGGGATTTGACGTATTCACGGTGGGGCGTCGAGTCACAGCGATCGTGCATGCTTCGGATCTTGAACATCTCGAAGCGACGCCCGTCCATGCCAATCCGCTCTTGGCGCAAGAAGATCGGTCCCCTCGACGTGAGGCGAACCGATATCGCAGCTAGGAGAATTACAGGGCTGACGATGACAAGAGCGAAGGTTCCGACGAGCACGTCCATGGCGCGCTTGATAGAGCGGTGAGTGCTGCCCAGAGGATCCGTGAAGAGGGAGAGAAGGGGGAGGTCGCCGAGGACCGAGGAGATCTGCACCTTCGCCGGCGGAAGGCCGAACAGCTCGGGGACGGCCCGAATATTGGTCTCGTGAAGCTCCCTGGTCGCGCGCAAGCAGGCGATGTCGTGCCTTCCGAGCGACGGCGTGTCAAGGATGACCTCCTCCAGCTTGCAGGTGGAGGCGATCCGGGTGAGGGTGGCCACCAGGTCTTGCCCGGGCTCGTTCCCGTCCAGGTGAGCAGCGATCCTGTAGCCAGCTTCAGGGTGTGCCGTTACCGACTCGACGAAGGATCGCGCTGACGAGGAGCTCCCCACAACTGCTATCAGCAGTACGTCGTGCCCTCGTCGCCTGAGCGCGATGAGCGTGTGCCTGATGCCGATTCTCAAAAGACTCAAGAGAAGAACGACGATCACCCAGTCGAGCACCAGCGCGGCGCGGGAGTAGGAGAACAACTGCGGGGCGGCGCCAGAGGTCCAAAAGAAGGCGATCAGCACGACCCCCAGCGAGGCGATCGTCGCGTCGCGGGCGGCCCTCAGGATCTCCTCGACGTAGCCAGGTCCCCCCCTGATGCGGTCCGGCCGACTCCACAACAACAGGACAGCCAGCAGGGCTCCCGAGGCGATGGCAAGCGATCTGTAGCTCGGGGAGTCGGCGCACGATCCGGAGCCGCACGCTGCCCGGGCGGCCATGGCGTGAGAGGAGATGACGACTGAGACGACACCTATGCCTCCCGCGAAGATGGCCACGACCATCAGGAACGCGACGCGTCCTGCCATCTGCGAGGCGGTCCGCCGTGGCAGCCTGCCCGACCCCGCTGGCGCCTCGGCTGCCTCGGGTACGGTGGACCAGGCGTCCCGCTGGCTCAATCCGCCGATCTCCTGGTCCAAGGCGATGGGACTCCCCCCCTGATGACTCGTCACGCAAGCTGCCTCTCACTCGCGGCGCCAAGCTCTGGAGCTCGAGACCATCTCCGTAGGGCGCCCAGATCTGACGACGGAGGTTCTTGCTCCCCGGAGGCGATCTCCACCCACGAGCCGTCGGTCGTGAGCGACTTCTCCGCGCTCTCTACCGTCGCCACGATGGCACCCGCCGTGCGCTCGGGGGCTCCCGGAGTCTCGCCTCGCTCCACCCTGGTCAGGAAGTCATCCAGCTCCAGCCCTAGGGGTTCAGAAGAATCGACACGGGGAGCCACCATGTTCCCCGTTCGGTAGATCAGCTTGTACTCGCCGTAGTCCCGAGGGTCGGGCAGGTCCAGGCCCTTGTCGTAGACCTTCACGGGTTCGTCGGAGTTGGTGTCCTCGTAGACGACCATCTGGCGGGAGCCGACGAGGGTCATTCGACGCAGCTTGGTGGGTGCGAGCCACGACAAGTGCAGGTTGGCGACGACTCCGGAGGCGAAGCGCAGATCGATGAACGCCACGTCGACCGGTCGACCAGGCAGAGTCCAGCGGCCGGTCGCGGACACGGCTGTCGGGCACTCACCGAGCCAGTTCACGATGATGGACAGATCGTGGGGGGCAAGATCCCACAGCACGCTCACGTCTGAGCGGTGGATCCCAAGATTGACCCGAGTGGCCTGCAGGTACAGCGCCTCACCCAACCATCGCTGCTCGATGAGGCGACGGACGGCAACAACAGGAGGGCTGTACAGGAAGGTGTGGCCGGCCATGACCAGCAGGCCCTTGCTGCGGGCCATCTCGAAGAGGCCGTTCGCCTCGGTGAACGACGTGGCGAGGGGCTTCTCGACCAGCACGCTCTTTCCGGCTGCCAGTGCCTGGGCTGCATACGAGGCGTGCGTGGCGACCGGTGTGGCCAGTACCACTGCCTGGACATCAGGGTCGTTCAGAACGACCTCGTAATCCTGTTGGGGCTCGGCAAAGGGAAAGAGCGAGTGGGTGGACTTCAACCGTCGCTCGTCGACGTCGCAGATGACCAAGCTCGAGCACCTGTCCAACGCACTGAGGTTCCGCACGAGATTCGGTCCCCAGTAGCCAAGACCTACAACCGCCACCCTCATCGGGCCCCCCTATCGCCGATGTGCTTGCTGGAGGTCACGACTGACTTGTATGTCGCTTCCCGCCGAACGTTTCCGGGGCGTAGTCCGGCCCCGAGCGCGATTGACACGGCCGCCACGTCGGAGTGGACGCCGAGCTTCGCCTGCAGGTTCTGCGCGTGGGTCCTGACGGTGTTCGGAGAGACGCCGAGCATCTCGGCGATCTCCACCCGTCGCAGCCCTTCGACCATGAGCGCGAGCACCTCGAGCTCTCGCTCGGTGAGCCCGCCAATGAGATCCACCGGGTCGGTGGAGCGGTCCCGCCTCACCCGACTGCCTCCTCAGGTCGCACGATCCCCGCTCGAACGCTCACGGACACGAGCTCGACCCTCGATCGGGCGCCTGTCTTGTTGAACAGGCTCTGGAGATGGGATCGCACGGTCGACTCACCCAGGCCCATGGCGGCCGCGATGGCCGCGGTGTTGCTGCCCCTGGCCAAGTGCTCGATCACCTGGCGCTCGCGCCCGGTGATCGAGTCGGCGAGGTCGTGGGCCCACTCGTATCTCTCCAAGGATCTCGCACCGGGTGACCAGGCCTTCTCTGGCCGCGCCGAGGCGCGCAGCTTCTTGAACCACGGTGAGGTGACCAGGGCGAGCACGCGCTCGAGCTCGTCGGCGCCCTCCCGCTTCAGCACCACGCCGTCGGCCCCGTGATCGATGGGCCGCCGAATCATGGCGAGGTCTGTGTCGTCGGTGAACACGACGATCGCAAGGCTCGGATCGCCCTTTCGAACGAGGGCGACGTACTCGGCAACGTCGACCGCCCCCGGGCTCAGATCCAGGAGCAGTGCGTCGGTCTGTCCGGGCGGACCCAGGTCCTCGGGCGTCCCGGAGACGCCGCGACGCTCCTGCACCTCGTGCCCAAGCTTGGTGAGCACCTCGGAGACCGCATCGTTGAACTGCTGGTCGGGACCGCACAGGAGGATCCTCATGGCATGGCTCCCATGGCGAGGTCGAAGCCGGATGCGGCGGGCGCGGCCCGACGAGCTCGGCATGATCCCGCCCTTGCCCGGTCGGCAGCAGCTAGAAGGAGAGATGCCGCCGCGGAGCTACAGGAAGCACAAGCGGGAGGACGGCCGGATCCGGCAAAGCTGGAAATCCGAGGCCGACCACTGAACGACTTGTATCGGCGAACGCCGAATAGTGCTGACGTATGAGTTTGCATCGCCCTGGCTTCTCACTGGACTAATTACGTCCGTGAGGCCGGTTTCGCGACTGGCTCTTCCCCGAGGAATGTTCGCGACCAAAACACCCCGAGGAGTCAAAGCCTCCCCACGTACAGCTACTTCAAGCAAGGTAGGCCAACCGCCGTAGCAAGTCAACGCGGCCCCGCGCAAAAATGTTTGGAGCATGGGTTGGCCGGGTACATGAAGTCCCTTTTGTCGGGACGTAGACCCCATGCACGGGCGAGCGTGAGGTCCGTTCACGGTTGCGAGCGATGGCCCGCGGCGTTTGGAGGATGCCGGTCCGGCCGCCGGGTGCGGTCCCCCGTCAGCTCCGACTCTTCATGAGCTCCTCGAGACTGGCGACCACGCGGGCCATCCCGTCCTCCAGGTATTCATCGGAGACCGCGAAGGAGATCCGCAGGTGACCACGTCGGCCGAAGGCCTCCCCAGGCACAACGGCCACGCCGGCCTGCTCGAGCAGGGCGGCCGCGAGCTCGAGCGTCGTGTTGATCCGCTGACCGCCGAGATACCCACCGAGGCATTCCTCGACGAAGGGGAAGGCGTGGAACCCCCCGCTCGGCTCGACGATCTCGACACCCGGCAGCGAGCTCAGGGTCCCGAACAGCAGCGAGCGACGGCGGCCGAGATCCTCCCTGAGCGCTTGCACCGGGCCGAGACCGGCCTCGAGGGCCCCGAGCGCCGCCGCCTGGGCGACGTTGTCCGGACGGGAGGTGACATACGACTGGAAAGTGGCGACCGCCTCTGCGACCGCGGGGGCAGCGATGAGCCACCCGACCCGCCATCCCGTCATGGCATAGGCCGTGGTCACGCTGTTGAGGACGATGCAACGGTCACCGACGGCGGGCACCAGCGCCGGCACCGAGCCCGTCGCGACATCGCCGTACACGAGGTGCTCGTACGTCTCGTCAGTAAGGAGCCAGAGATCCTCGTCTGCAGCCCATTCGCCGATGAGCTGAAGATCCGGTTCAGGGTAGACCGCACCGGTGGGATTGCACGGTGAGCAGAAGAGCAGGGCCTTGGTGCGGGGGCCGCGGGCCGCCTCCAGCTGGTCGACGGTGACCTTGAAGCCATTGGCCATGGCCGCCGGCACGGCGACCGGGTGGCCGCCGGTGAGCTCGATGGCGACGCGGTAGGTAGGCAGGTACGGCGCTGGCAGCAGTACCTCGTCGCCCGGGTCGATGACGGCGCTCAGCGCGTTGAACACCGATTGCTGACGACCGCTCGTGACGACGATCTGGGCCGGGCTCACGTCGAGCCCGCTGTCCCGTGCCGTCTTGGTCGCGATCGCCTCGCGCAACTGGGGCAGACCCGCGGTGGGCCTCTGCCGATCCGAGCGCTCGGAGCGGCGTGCAGCCGACGCCGCCTCGAGCTCGGGATTGGGCGCCGCGACTTGCGGATCGTCGGTGTGGAGCCGGATCACCAGACTGCCGGAGGCGGCGCGCTCCGTCACCAGGGCATCGACCTCGGTCGTCATCGGCAACGCGAGCGTCGTCACCCGTCGCGAAAGCGCGGGCGGCGCTGACTGCTCCCCGTCGGGCGCCAGGCTCGCCCGTATCGAGTCGAACGGCCTCATGGAAACCTTCCCGCAGCGCTGCCCGGTTGCCACCGACCATCGCAGCGAATGACGGCACGGATTGGACATTGGCTACTGCGTGCCCAAGCCGCCCACCGTCCGCACCGGGGTTTCCCACGGCCGACAAGATGAGCGTAGGAAGGCACGGGGCCTACGGCAAGCCTTTCCTGTCGTCCATTTCCTACCTATCCCTCCCACGAGGTGCAGCAGGTCCCACCCGGGCCACATAACCTGGAGACGACCGAGGGTGACAAAGGGGCGGTCAGGGTGCGAACGGCACCGTTCTCTCTCGACGCCGCAGCCTCCCCGAGCTCGGTCGACGAGCCCATGTCAAATCGACTTCTCGGCGGACGGCGACTCCTCGTGGCCTTCTCAGCGGGCGCGGTTGTGGTCTTCGCTGCCCATATCGCCCACTCCGCGCTGGGCTACGGTCACGGCGGAGCCAACGGCGTGGTCAGCGACGGCCTCTACGACGTCGTTCTTTTCGCTGCCAGCGCAATTTGCCTGGCCCGGGGGATCCTGGTGGCCGAAGACCGGGCCGCTTGGCTCCTCTTGGGGGCGGCGATGGGCGCGTGGGCCACCGGCGAGCTGTACGCGACAGTCGCCTCGCCCGGCCACGACCTCCTGGAGATCCCCTCGCCGGCCGACGGCTTCTACCTCGCCTTCTACCCCGCCGCCTATGCCGGGCTGGTCCTGCTCGTGCGGCGCCACGTTCGGCGCTTCCCCGCCAGCGTCTGGCTGGATGGGGCGATCCAGTCGCTCGCCGTCGCCGCCGTGGCGACTGCCCTGCTGTCCCGCCCGATCATCAACGACGTGCACGGCGGCAGTGGGCAGGTGGCGACTGACGTGGTCTATCCCCTGGCCGACCTGGTGCTGCTGTCGCTCGTCGTCGGCGCCTTCGCCGTGACGCGATGGAAGGCCGGGCGCGGCCTGAACCTGCTCATGGCCTCGCTGGCCGCGGTCGCGATCGCTGACGGGTGGTTCCTCTACGCGGAGTCATCCAACACCTACGTCGACGGCCAGCCGCTCGACTCGGTCTGGCTGCTCGCCGCCCTGCTGATCGCCTGGGCGGCTTGGGAGCCGGTCTCGCCTCCCGGGGCGGGAGTCCTTCGGGACGTGTCCCATCGTGCTGCCACCGCAGGACCAGACCCGGCGGGCCGACCGCAGCTGGCGGTGCCGATCGCCTGTGGCGTGGCAGCCCTCGGGCTCCTCGTGGCCGACCACGTGACGCGTCTGGGGGACACCGCCGTCGCCCTCGCCGCCGCGACCCTGGTGATCTCGCTGGTCCGAATGGGGGTGACGTTCTGGGAGCACCATGGTCTCCTGGAACGCACCCGAGCGCAGGCCCTGACCGATGCGCTCACCGGGCTCGGCAACCGGCGCCGGCTGCTCATCGACCTCGATCACGAGCTCCAGGCGGAGCGTCGGCCCTCGCCGTGCGTCCTGGCCCTGTTCGACCTCGACGGGTTCAAGGACTACAACGACCGCTTCGGTCACCCTCTTGGTGACGCCATGCTCGCGCGACTCGGGCTACGCCTCGCCGGCAGCGTCGACAGAGGGGGCGAGTGCTACCGACTCGGCGGTGACGAGTTCTGCGTGATCCTGCACGGAGAAGCCGACGACGTTCAGGAGCGCGCCAGCAGCCCGACCGCGCTCACGGCCCGGCTGACCCCTGCGATGCTCGCCCTGTCGACAACCGGTGGCGCCTTCACCGTGAGCTGTTCGTACGGCGCCGTCGCGCTGCCGGACGAGGGGACCTCAGCGGTGGCGGTCCTCCAGCTCGCCGACCACCGCATGTACGCCCACAAGGCCGATCGCCAGAACGGACAGCTGGACCGCGACCACCGCGGTCGCCGGCCGGTCCCTTCCCCAGGCCAGGAGGCGCCGATCGGCCCCAACCTCCCGGGCGTCAACGAGCTGGCCGTGGCCGTCGGCCGGCGGCTCGGGATGAGCTCGCTCGAGGAGCTCCGTCTTGCATCGGCATACCGGGACATCGGAAAGGGAGCCATCCCTGACGATCTCCTGTCCACGCCGGAGCCGTTGGATCCTGAGGCGAAGGCCTTCGTGCGCCTCCACTGCGTGGCAGGCGAGCGGGTGCTGGCGGCGGTGCCGGCCCTCCGGTCGGTGGCCCCCCTCGTGCGCTCGACACACGAGCGCTTCGACGGCACCGGCTACCCCGACGGGCTCGCGGGTGAGGACATCCCCTTCGCATCGCGGATCATCGCCGCCTGCCACACGCTCGACGGCCTCGTCTCCGGTCGGCCCTACCGCAAGGCGATGACCCTCGACCAGGCGCTCGTCGAGCTGGCCGCGGGCCGAGGCACCCGGTTCGACCCGAAGGTGATCGAGGCGGTGCTGGACGAGGTGCTGTCCAGCATTCCGCAGTCGGTGGTTCCTCCCCGCATCACCACTTGAGACCGGGCGCCGCGGCCGCGCACCGGCGAGCCGCGCCAGAGCCGCCGGGCACATCGCCTCGTCTCAGATGACGGGATCCTCGGTCCAACGGCCGAAGACCTCGGCCAGGGCGCCGACGATCTCCCCGACCGTGGCGTAGGCGCGCACCGCCTCCACCAGGGCCGGCATGAGGTTCACGTCGGGCCTCTCCGCGTCCGACGTGACACGGGCCAAGGCTGCGGTGACGCTGGCATCGGAGCGCTGGCGTCGCACCTTGGCCAGCCGCTCGAGCTGGCGCTCCTCGACCTCGGGGCCGATGTAGAGCGTGGGCAGCAGCTCGTCGTCGGTATCGGCGAAACGGTTGACGCCCACCACGACACGCCGGCCGGCGCTCATCTTCTTCTCCAGCGCGTAGGCGGCGTCGGCGATCTCCCCCTGGAACCAGCCCGTCTCGATGCCGGCGTGCACTCCCTCGAGCATGGACCCCCCGCCCAGCTCGTCGAGACGGGCGAAGACCTCCTCGGCCTGGCGCTCCAGCTCGTCGGTCATCCACTCCACCAGGTAGGACCCTCCGAGCGGGTCGGCCACGTTGGCGACCCCCGTCTCGTGGGCGATCACCTGCTGGGTCCGCAGGGCGATCCGGGCTGCCTTCTCCGTGGGCAGGGCGAGGACCTCGTCCATGGAGTTGGTGTGCAGGCTCTGGGTCCCGCCGAGGGCGCCGGCCAGGGCTTCGATGGCCGTGCGGACGATGTTCACCTCGGGCTGCTGGGCGGTGAGCGACACCCCTGCCGTCTGGGTGTGGAAGCGGCAACGCCACGAGGCAGGCTCGGTGGCGCCGTAGCGTTCGCGCATCCAGCGGGCCCAGATGCGCCTGGCCGCCCGGTACTTTCCGATCTCCTCGAAGAAGTCGATGTGGGCGTTGAAGAAGAAGGAGAGACGGGGGGCGAAGGTGTCGACGGGGAGGCCCGAGCGGGCCGCCGCCTCGACGTAGGCGAAGCCGTTGGCCAGTGTGAACGCCAGCTCCTGGGCAGCGGTCGAGCCCGCCTCCCGGATGTGGTAGCCCGACACCGAGACCGGATGCCACCGCGGCATCTCGGCGGCGCAGAAGCTGATGCTGTCCACGACCAGGCGCATGGATGGCCGAGGCGGGAAGATGAACTCCTTCTGGGCCTGGTACTCCTTCAGGATGTCGTTCTGGGTGGTGCCACCGAGGCGCGCCCTCGGGACACCTCCGGACTCCGCCACCGCCAGGTACATGGCCAGGAGGATGGCCGCGGGTGAGTTGATCGTCATCGACGTGGTGACCCGGCCGAGGTCGATGCCGGCGAACAGGTCCTCCATGTCGGCGAGAGTGTCGACGGCGACGCCGCATTTGCCGACCTCTCCGACCGAGTGAGGATCGTCGGAGTCCCGACCCATGAGCGTGGGGAGGTCGAAGGCCACCGACAGCCCGTCGCCGCCGGCCTCGAGGATCCCCCGGAACCTGCCGTTGGTGTCCTCGGCCGTGCCGAAGCCGGCGAACATGCGCATCGTCCACAGCTTCGACCGGTGCATCGAGGCGTAGGGTCCCCGGGTGTAGGGGTAGACCCCTGGCCACTCGCCACCTTCGGGCCCATAGGCGGGCTCGAGCGGGATCCCCGACATGGTCTCGAAATCGGCGTCGCGCTTGGACGCCGACCGATAGGCCGCCTCCCACTCGGCCCGACCGGACTCGTGACCATCGCTCATGGCCCCCAGACTACGGCGGCCGGGCTGGGGCGCCCGCTAGGGTCGCGGCACATGAGCGCCGAGCCGCAGGCACCTGATCGCAACCTGGCCATGGAGCTGGTACGGGTCACTGAGGCGGCCGCCATGGCCGCCGGCCGCTGGATGGGACGGGGCGACAAGAACGGCGCCGACCAGGCCGCGGTCAACGCCATGCGGGTCGTGCTGCAGACCGTCTCCATGGACGGGATCGTGGTCATCGGTGAGGGCGAGAAGGACGAGGCCCCGATGCTCTACAACGGGGAGCGCATCGGGGACGGCACACCTCCGCCGACCGACATCGCCGTGGATCCCATCGACGGCACGACGCCGACGGCGCTGGGCCGCGGAGGGGCCCTGGCCGTGATCTCGGTGAGCGAGCGGGGCAGCATGTTCAACCCGGGCCCGTGCGTGTACATGGAGAAGCTGGCGGTGGGCCCCGACGGCGCCGGACGCGTCGACCTCAAGCGATCGCCGACCGACAACCTGCGGGCGATGGCGGCGGCCAAGCGCACCAGCGTCGGGGACATCACGGCCGTGATCCTCGACCGCGACCGGCACAAGGACCTCATCGCCGAGGTCCGCCAAGCGGGAGCACGCATCCGGCTCATCACCGACGGGGACGTGGCCGGGGCGATCTCGACCGCCTGGCAGGAGTCGGGGGTCGACATCCTGTTCGGTATCGGGGGCACCCCCGAGGGCGTCATCGCCGCGTCCGCCCTCAAGTGCATGGGCGGCGAGCTCCAGGGCCGCCTGTGGCCGCGCAACGACGAGGAGCGGCAGGCAGCCCTGGCCGCCGGCTACGACCTCGACGCGGTGCTGTCGACCGACGACCTGGTCCGCGGGGACAACTGCTTCTTCGCCGCAACGGGGGTCACCGACGGAGAGCTGATCCGGGGCATCAGGTACACCAACACCGGGGCGCTCACGCAGTCGCTGGTGATGCGGTCGAAGTCGGGAACGGTGCGGCGGGTCGACGCCAGCCACCGTCTGCAGAAGCTTCGGGAGTTCAGCCAGATCTCGTTCGACTAGCTCAGCCGAGGCGCCGCTCCATCCGCACGAAATCGCGGCCCCACCTCCAGTCGGACAGGGTGCCCACCTCCATCCAGCCCCGTGACCGGTAGAAGTGCTCGGCCCGCCCGTCAGCGGGGGCGCGCAGCCGACAGGCGCGGCATCCTCTCTCGGCCGCCAGGGACTCCACGGCCGCCAGCAGGTGCGACCCGACACCCTGAGCTCGTGCGTCCCGGTCGACCATCATGCGCCGCAGCTCGCACACCTGGCCCCGGACGACGCCCTCGGCCAGCCCGACCACGGCGCCCTCGCGTCGGGCCGTGATGGCGAACGGCGCGTCCGGCTCCCACGCCGAGCCCGCATCCCGACGGCCGTGGTCCGCCCAGGCGGCTTCGGCCCACCGGGCGACCAGCGGATCGACGCCCTCGGTGACGGTCAGCTCGATCGGCAGGCCCCCGCGGGCGACAACCGCAGGGACGCGGAATGCGGCGTCGGCCGCGACCGTCCACCGTCGCTGCGGCCCCTCCTGCAGGAGATGGACGGCCTCGAAGCGGACCGCGGCGCGGTAGGAGCTGAGGGCGGAGACGGCGGCCTCGATCGTCGCGGGCGCCGCCTCGTCGGCGATGGTCACGTGGGGAACGAACGGCCACGTGAGCGGGCGGGCCAGCGGAGGCCGGAACACGCGCTGGCGAAGGTCCTGGAGAGCGGCCACGTCGCCCTCCGCAGGAAGGTGGATCACAGGGTTGTCGGGCCAGAAGGAGGTCGGGGGACCGACGACCAGGCTGAAAGGCCGGGTCGCGGCGGCCGCCGCAGCCAACACGTCGAGGGCGTCGCGCAGGTCACGGTCGGCAACGTTCACCGGCGGAACCAGTGTCAGGTGGGCCGGCACTCGATCGAGGGCAGGGTCGCCCAGCGCCCGGCGGAGCCCGTCGATCTCCTCGGCGTGGGGGCTCGGAAGGAGCAGGGCCACCCCGAGGCGCATCCGCGGCATCTCTCACGGTATCCCTGGAGGGTCCCCTCATTTTGCCGAAACTCCGAGCAGATGCGAGGATTCTCGCGGTGCATCTCTTCCGGGATCGCACCGGTTCATGAGATGGCTAATGCGGCGAGTACCTCTGACTAATCCCCGTCCCCAAAGCGACCCCAATGGTGCCCGTAGCGTCCAGCCAGGTAGGCTGCACGGCGGCGTGGGGTCGCGCCTCGAAGATGGGCAAGCCATCCCCGAACTGGTTCACACTGCTGGGGCTCGGTGTCACGAACGCCGTCTTCATCGCCGCGGGACTCGGAGCGGGACTGGGCATCGACGCCCTTCTCGACACCCGGCCGCTGTTCATCTTCGTTGGGATCATCGTCGGGGTGGCCCTGGGCGTCGCCGCCACCTGGGCCGAGATGCGCAAGTTCCTGCGGGACTGAGGGTCGAAAGGCAGTAGACGGTGTTCGCCCAACTTCCTCTGATCGAGCTCAACGCGGTGCTGCGGCGGAGCTACATCGTCGCCGCAGCAGTCGGCGCTGGCGGCCTGATCCTCACCTCCCTGCTGGGGTTCCCCCTCGTGGGGGTGGGTCTGATCGCCGGCCTCGCGCTGGGCGCGGTGAACAGTCGCATGGCGCGAAGCTCGATGGCGCGCTACGCCGCCGGCGCGGCCGGCCCCCAGAAGAGCGTGTTCATGGCCTCGAGCCTGGTCCGCCTGGGCGCGATCACGGCGGTCGCCCTGGTCGTCATCGTCGTCGCCCGCCAGATCGGCTGGGGGATGGTGTTCGGCCTGGCCCTGTTCCAGTTCGTCGTCCTCGCCAGCACGGCCAGGACGATGCTCAAGTCGCTTCGGAGCGGCGCGTGACACTGGTCCCGCTTTCGCTGCTCGCCGATGCCAGCAACATCGAGGTCGGCACGCACCGCACGGTCACGGTCGCCGGTCTGACCTTCAACGTCGACACCATCTGGGCGACGGCGCTGGCCGGCATCATCGTGATCGGGGCGGGCCTCTACGTCCGCCGTCGGATCACGAGCGGCGTTCCGAACCGGGTCCAGCTGCTCTGGGAGACCGTCGTCGGTGCCATCCAGAACCAGGTCGAGACCGGCATCGGCCCGACCGGTGCCCGCGTCGTGCCGTTGGCCGTGACCCTCTTCTTCTTCATCCTCATCTGCAACTGGTTGGAGCTGGTCCCGACCGGTGGAGTCCACAACAACATCCCGGCCCCGACCGGCGACGTCAACCTCACCTACGCCATGGCGTTCTTCGTCATCGGATTGGTCCACTACTCCTCGATCCGCAACCGGGGATTCCGGGGCTATGTGCGCAAGTACTTCCAGCCCAGCTGGCTGCTCGCGCCCATCAACGCCATCGAGGAGATCGCCAAGCCCTTCACGCTGGCCCTCCGACTGTTCGGCAACATCTTCGCCGGCGGCCTGATGCTGATCCTGATCGCCAGCCTTTTCCCGCTGGCGCTCCTGTGGTTCCCCAACATCCTGTGGAAGCTCTTCGACGCGTTCATCGGCCTCATACAGGCATTCATCTTTGCGCTGCTGACGATCCTCTACTTCGAGGAGGCGCTGCGGCCGGCAGAGGAGGGAGCGCACTGAGGACCCGACCCCTGGTGACGGCGGGCTCAGGCGCCCGTCGAGCAGCTTCGACCAAACGGAGGAATTGGTAACAAATGGCAAGTGACAACCTTCCCGTAATTCTCGCCGCTAGCGCGCAGAAGGGCACGCCCCAATACGCGACCCAGCTGGCCGGGGCGATCATCGGTGCGGGGCTGGCGATCGGCGGAGGGGCCATCGGCGCCGGCATCGGCGACGGCCTGGCGGGAAGCCAGACGATCGCCGGCGTGGCCCGTCAGCCCGAGACCCAGAGCCGGCTGTTCACGATCATGTTCCTGACCGTGGGCCTGGTGGAGGCCGCCTACTTCATCAACCTCGCCTTCGCCGCCCTGTTCATCTTCTCTCTGGCCAACCAGTAGGAGGCGAGGTGTCTTCATGTTGTTGGCAGCGTCAGGTAGCAGTAACAACTTCCTGCTCCCGAACATGACGTTCTTCGTCGAGCTGATCGCGTTCCTCATCATCCTGGGACTGATCGCCAAGTACATCCTGCCGCCCATCAGCCGGGCGATGGAGCAGCGCCAGCAGGAGATCCAGAACGCCCTCGACCAGGCCGAGGAGGCCAAGCGGGAGAAGCTCGCCGCCGACCTGGACTACCAGGCCAAGCTGGACGAGGCGAGGCACGAAGCGAGGACCGTCATCGAGCGGGCCAACCGCATGGCCGAGCAGCTGCGGGAGGAGGCCCGGAACAAGGGCCAGGAGGAGTACGACCGGGTGGTCGCGCGGGCCGAGGCCGACATCCAGCGGGCCACCGAGCGAGCCCGGGAGGAGCTGCGGCTCCAGGTGGCCGACCTGGTCATCGCGGCCGCCCAACGGGTCATCGGCGAGGAGCTCGATGCCGAGCGCCACCGGGGCCTGATCGAGGAGGCCATCGCCGGCGTCGGCTCGGGCGAGGCCGCCGGCACGACGACGTGAGCGGCGACCCGTGAGGAACCTCGTCTGGGGGTACGGCAGTGCCGTGCTCGAGACGGCACGCCAGCAGGATCGTCTGGGACAGGTCGGCAGCGAGCTGACCGGCTTCGCCGGTGCCCTGGACCGTGCGCCGGACCTGCTCAGGGTCCTGACCGACCCGGCCGTGCCCGTGCACACCCGGCGGGCCGTGGTGGAGGATCTCCTGCTGCCGCGAGTGAGCGGCGAGACGGTGCGGCTCGTCTCCTACGCCACCGCCGCCGAGCGGGCCACCGACCTGCCGCCGGTGGTCCACGAGCTGGCCAAGCGGGTGGAGGCCGAGACGGGCGGCGCCGAGGTGCCGCCTGAGCCTCCTGCCGGCCGGTCGGGCATCAGGGACCGTCTCCACGGCTACGCGACCGCTGTCTTCGAGGAGGTGGAGGCCGAGGGGGAGGCACCCCTCCGGGAGTGCGAGGACGAGCTGTTCCGCCTGGCCCGGGTCATCGAGGGCTCCGACGAGCTCGGCTCGGTCGTGACCGACCCCGAACTGCCGGTCGCCACCCGCCTGGCCATCGTCGACGACCTGCTGGCCGGCCGGGTCCAGCCCCTGACCCTGCGCCTGGTCCGCTACTCGGTGCGCACCGGGCGGGGCCGGGACCTGGTGGCCACGCTGGACTGGCTGGTTGACCGGGCCGCGGCGGAGCGTAACCTCAAGGTGGCGGACGTGCGCGCCGCGGTCGACCTGGACGAGGACCAGAGGTCGCGCCTGGCCGAGGCCCTGAGCCGGGTGGCGGGGCGATCCGTCGAGGTCAGGGTGACACCCGACCCGTCGCTCGTCGCCGGCATGGTGGCGGTCGTGGGAGACCTGCTGGTGGACGGCAGCGTCCGCCACCGGCTCGAGCAGCTGAAGATCGATCTTTCGAAGCCAGACACGATGACTGGACACACAGGAGAGCGCCACTGATGGCCGAGCTCGCGATCAATTCCGCCGACATCGCCGCCGTGCTGCGCCGCCATCTCGAGGACGAGACCCTCGGGGTGACCACCGAGCAGGTGGGCCGGATCAGCGAGGTGGGCGACGGAATCGCCCGCGTCACCGGTCTTCCCGGAGCGGAGGTGAACGAGCTCCTCGAGTTCGAGGGGGGCGTGATGGGCCTGGCCCTCAACCTCGACGAGGAGTCGATCGGCGCCGTGGTGCTCGGCGAGGTGACCCACCTGGAGGAGGAGCAGCTGGTCCGCTCGACGGGTCGCATCCTGTCGGTGCCCGTCGGTGACGGGTTGCTGGGCCGGGTGGTCAACGCCCTGGGCGAGCCCATCGACGGTCGGGGCGCCGTCGCCAGCGACGAGTACCGCCGTCTGGAGATCCAGGCTCCCGGGATCGTCGACCGCCGTCCGGTGAGCCAGCCCCTCCAGACCGGGATCAAGGCCATCGACTCCATGACTCCGATCGGGCGCGGCCAGCGGGAGCTGATCATCGGTGACCGCAAGACGGGCAAGACGTCGATCGCGGTGGACACGATCATCAACCAGCGGGGCCAGGGCGTGAAGTGCATCTACGTGGCCGTCGGCCAGAAGGGCTCCACCGTGGCCCAGACCGTCGCCACCCTCGAGGAGCACGGCGCCATGGAGTACACCGTGGTCGTCAGCGCTCCCGCCTCCGACCCGGCGCCGTTCAAGTACCTGGCCCCCTACGCCGGCTGCGCCATGGGCATGCACTGGATGGAGCAGGGCGACGACGCCCTCATCGTCTACGACGACCTGTCCAAGCAGGCCGAGGCCTATCGCCAGATCTCCCTGCTCCTGCGACGGCCTCCCGGACGCGAGGCCTACCCCGGCGACGTCTTCTACCTCCACAGCCGGCTGCTGGAGCGGGCGGCCAAGCTCAACGACCAGCGAGGAGGCGGCTCGCTCACCGCCCTGCCGATCATCGAGACCAAGGCCGGCGACATCTCGGCCTACATCCCGACCAACGTGATCTCGATCACCGACGGCCAGATCTTCCTGATCACCGACCTGTTCTACGCCGGTGTGCGGCCGGCGATCGACGTCGGCATCTCCGTCTCCCGGGTTGGTGGCCAGGCCCAGGTCAAGGCCATGAAGTCGGTGGCGGGGACGCTGCGTCTCGACCTGGCCCAGTTCCGCGAGCTGGAGTCGTTCGCCACCTTCGGGTCCGAGCTGGACAAGGTCTCCCAGGCCCAGCTCGACCGGGGGTACCGGCTCACCGAGATCCTCAAGCAGCCCCTCAACGCCCCCGTGCCCGTGGAGGAGCAGGTGGTGGCCATCTACGCCGGCTCCAACGGCTCCCTCGACGACATCCCGGTGGCGGCCGTGCGGCGCTTCGAGCGGGAGCTCATCGCCTTCCTGCACGGCCATCCGTCCGGCGTGCTCGAGCAGATCCGCGAGAAGGGGACGCTGCCCGACGAGGAGACGCTCAACGGGGCCATCTCCGAGTTCAAGGAAGGGTTCGACCCCGGCGCCGATGGCGAGACGGCCGAGGGCGGAGAGGGGCAGGCGACCGCCTCCGGCGGTACCGGCCAGGACGGCGCCGCCGCGGCCGGGGCCGACGGCACCGGCTCGGAGGCGACATCCCGGAACGCCGAGTCCGAGCAGGCGGCGGGCCGCTAAGACATGGCCGGCAGTCAGGAGCGTGTCCTCCGGCGACGGATCAAGAGCATCCAGTCGACCCGGAAGACCACCCGCGCCATGGAGCTGATCGCCGCGTCCCGCATCGTGCGGGCACAACAGCGGATCGCCGGAGGGCGGCCCTACGTGGATCGCATCGACTCCTTGGCCTCGGATCTCGTCGGAGCCCCCGGCACCGGGCACCACCGCCTCATCGAGCCGCCCGACCCGCTGCAGCGCGTGGCCGTCGTGATCATCACCTCGGATCGCGGCCTGTGCGGCGCTTACAACACACAGGTGCTCCGGACCGCGGAGCGGGTACTGGCCGAGCACCGGGCGGCGGGACGGGAGCGCACGCTGGTGACGGTGGGGCGGCGGGGGCAGAGCTATCTCCGGTTCCGCGGCTACGACGTCGAGCGCGCCGTCATCGGGATCACCGATCGGCCGACGTACCTCGACGCCCGTCAGGTCGCCGACATGGTCGTGGGCCCGTTCGTGGGCGGCGAGGTCGACCAGATCGAGCTCATCTCGACCCGGTTCGTCTCCGCCGGCACCCAGCGGGTCGAGCATCGCGTCGTCGTCCCCGTCCCCGGCCCCGCGGGAGCCGGCGATGACGGCGACGACGGCGAGGGTCGGGTCGACTACGACGCCGAGCCATCCGAGGAGGAGATCCTCGACGCCCTGCTGCCGAGCCTGATCGAGGCCCAGCTGTTCCTCGCCCTCCTCGAGGCGTCGGCGTCCGAGCACGCCTCGCGCCAGCGGGCCATGAAGGCCGCCACCGACAACGCCGACGATCTCGTCACCGCCCTGCGGCGGATCATGAACCGGGCCCGCCAGGACACGATCACCACCGAGATCATGGACATCGTCGGCGGGGCCGAGGCCCTGCGCCAGTCCGGCCAGGGCCACGAGCCGGAACCAAGCGAACCTAGGAGCGCCACCACATGACCACCGTCAGCAACGAGACCGAGGTCGGACGGGCGGACGGCCGCGTCGTCGCCATCGCCGGGCCCGTCGTCGACGCCGAGTTCCCGCCGAACGCCCTTCCCGAGATCAACACCGCGGTGGACATGGACCTCGAGCTGGAGGGTCAGCGGGTCACGGTGACCGCCGAGGTGGCCCAGCAGATCGGCGGCGGCCGGGTGCGTTGCATCTGCTTCAAGCCCACCGACGGGCTGCGCCGCGGGACGACCGTGCGCAACACGGGTCGGGGTGTCACCGTGCCCGTCGGGGAAGCCGTGCTCGGGCACGTGTTCAACGTGGTCGGCGAGCCCCTGGACACCGACTCGATCGGACCCGCCGAGGACCATTGGGACATCCACCGCAGCCCGCCCGAGTTCGAGGACCTCGAGCCCCAGGCCCAGATGTTCGAGACCGGCATCAAGGTCATCGACCTGCTCGAGCCGTACGTCCAGGGTGGCAAGATCGGCCTCTTCGGCGGCGCCGGCGTGGGCAAGACCGTCCTCATCCAGGAGATGATCCACCGGGTGGCTCAGCAGCACGGCGGTGTGTCGGTCTTCGCCGGGGTCGGCGAGCGTACCCGTGAGGGGACCGACCTCTGGTTGGAGATGCAGGAGACCGGCGTCATCGAGAAGGCCGCACTCGTCTACGGGCAGATGGACGAGCCTCCCGGCGTCCGCCTTCGGGTGGGTCTGTCGGCGCTGACGATGGCGGAGTACTTCCGCGACGTCAAGAACCAGGACGTGCTGCTGTTCGTGGACAACATCTTCCGGTTCGTGCAGGCGGGATCCGAGGTGTCGACGTTGCTCGGGCGGATGCCCTCGGCGGTCGGGTACCAGCCCACACTGGCCGACGAGATGGGCGAGCTCCAGGAGCGGATCACCTCGACCCGCGGCCACTCGATCACCTCGATGCAGGCCGTCTACGTGCCGGCCGACGACTACACCGACCCCGCCCCCTTCACCACCTTCACCCACCTCGACGCCACGACCGAGCTCTCCCGTCAGATCGTGTCGCTCGGCATCTACCCCGCCGTCGATCCGTTGGCCTCGACGAGCAACATCCTGGCGCCCGAGATCGTGGGCGAGCGCCACTACACGGTCGCCCGCCGGGTCCAGGAGATCCTCCAGCGCTACCGCGACCTCCAGGACATCATCGCCATCCTCGGCATCGACGAGCTGTCCGAGGAGGACCGCGTGACGGTTTCGCGAGCCCGCAAGATCCAGCGGTTCCTGTCCCAGCCCTTCTTCGTGGCCGAGACCTTCACCGGACTGGAGGGCGTCTACGTGCCCGTCAGCGAGACCGTCGAGTCATTCGAGTCGCTCGTCAACGGCGACCTCGACGACCTGCCCGAGCAGGCCTTCCTCAACGTGGGCGGTGTCGAGGGCGTGCACCAGAAGGCCAAGGCTCTGAGGGAGGGCTGATGGCATCCTTCCCCGTCTCGCTGGTCACCCCCGAGCGCATCCTGTTCGAGGGTGAGGCCGAGATGGTCACGATGCGCTCGGGCGGCGGCGACATCGCCTTCCTGGCCGGTCACGAGCCGTATGTGTCGACGGTCCAGATCGGCGTCGTCCGCATCGACGTGACGGAGGGGCAGAGCGAGCGCTTCGCCGCGCACGGCGGCTTCGTCGAGGTCGGCGAGGGAACCGTGACCGTGCTGTCGGGCGTGGCCGAGCGGCCCGAGGAGATCGACGTGGCTCGGGCGCAACGGGCCAAGGAGCGGGCCGAGCAGCGGGCGAGCGCCGGCGAGGACGCGCCGGCCGAGGCCGCTCTGGCCCGGGCCAACGCCCGCCTCGAGCTCGCCGACCAGGCCTGATCGCGCTACTCGCCGGGCCCAGGCGTCCTGGTCGACGCGTTGGGTGGGTAGTACGTGGCCCAGTTGGACTGGGACGGATGCACCAAGCCCGAAGGCCCCACGCCGGTCGCGGCCAGCACGTTCTCCGTCACCCGCTGGGTCACGGCGGACGAGCAGGGCGAGGTGTCGGCCGGGCACGGGCCTTCGAGGGCCGCCACCCACAGGTTGGTCCCCACGGCGAAGACACCCGCGCCGCTCGGTGCCGTGTAGTAGGTCACGTCGGCGTGGTCCTGCTGGTGGCTGCACATGAGCGGTGAGTGGGCGAGGATCTGGATGTTCCGGGGACCCGGCAGGCTCGGGTTGTAGCGGTCGTACTCGCTTCCGACGAGGCCCGGCAGCTTGGCTCCCGGTTGCAGGCCGGTCCCAGCGAAGACCCACGCCGTCGGGTCGACGATCACCATGTCCGCCTTCACCGGGTTGCAGGTGTACATGTCGCCGATGACCGTGCTCTCGGGTCGCGGGACCGGCGGCGAGGGCCAGTCCGATGTGGCTTCGGCGGGGTCGGTCCGGGTGACCGGATCCTCGCTGGCCGACTTGTAGTCGACCTCGTGCCGGTTGGGGCCGAGCGCGGAGGGCTCGAAGCGGATGTGGCGGTAGATGGCGTTGGCCCCGAGGAATATCAGGTTGACGCCGTGGTCCCTCGCCGTCTCGACGCCCTGGCGCATGGCCGAGGACCAGTACTCGTCGTGCCCGAGGGAGACGAGGGCGCGGTGCTGGAGCAGCCGCTCGGGCGCGGCATGCAGGTCGACGTCGGTCGAGTAGGTGACGTCGAGCCCCAGACGCTCGACGAGTGTCACCAGGGGCTGCTCGTTGCCGATGAAGTCGGCGGCACCGCCACCGAAGCCGAAGTCGTAGGGCCGGTCGAACGAGACCACCCTCGATCGGTCGGCGAACGACAGCCCGCCCTGGGGCGTACGTCCCTGGTAGAGGTCGTAGCCCCCCCAGAGGTTGTAGGCCTGCCAGGTCGTCACGCTGTTCTGGATGACGTAGGCGGCGGTGCTGGCGTCGTCGCGCACCGTGAGCGGCATGCGGAACTGCTGGTTGCCGCTTCCGACCAGCTTGAGCAGGTAATCACCGGGGGGCCAGGCGGGAGTGATAGGAACGGTGAGCGAGGGTGTCCAGTGGGCCTCGATCATGTTGATCCCGGGCGTCAGCACCGGTGCGGCCTGCTTGACACCGGGCAGCTCGGCCGAGCGCCAGACGAGTCGGCCGCCGGCGCCCCCGTACCATCCCATCCGGTACGCCTCGACGTGGAAGGTGGGGGCGACGGTGGACACGAAGAGCGTGACGTTGTCGCCCTGCACGGCGCTCACGTGGTCGACATAGCCTTCGATGACCCCAGGGGCCTGGTTGGTGGTGCCCTCCAGGTTCCAGCCCCCGCTTCCCGGCTTGGCGTTCTCCGCCTTCACCCACCCCGCCGTCACGCCGTCGGGGGTGACCTGGCGGTCGTTGACCAGGAGATGCGACGCCGGGCGAGGCTTGGGTCGGGCCCTACCGCCGCTCGCCAGCTGGAGGGACCCCAGCACCACGCCGGCGACGACCGCCATGACGAGTAGGACCACCCCCGCTCCCCCGGGAGATCGCAGCGGGGGGAGGCGCACCGACCGCAGCCCGCGGGCTACCCGGTCAGGAAAGCTCATCCTGGCGATGCTAACGAGCGGGCTGCGCCAACCGGCGGCACCGTGGACGAGCGTGCGGGGCCGACGTTCGGGCGCCCCACCTGGGGCCGGACGTCAACCCCGTCGCCGCTCGGGGTCGACCGCGGGGCGCGCCGCGCGCTGGCGCTCACCCTCATCGATGGAGATCACCTCCGCCAGCCGACCGGCCTCGTCGCCCTCGCCGGCCGCCACCGGCGGGGGCCGCGATCTGGCGATCGCCGTCTCCGGGTCCTGCTCGTCCTCGGTGCCGTTGCCCTCGGCGAAGCTCCCCCGTTGGCGTACCCCGGGATGGAACAGGGTGTAGAGGGCGACGCCCAGCCCGGCGGCGGCGAACGGGATCACCGCGTTGCCGTGCCTGGTGAACAGGGGGTAGAGCACGAACCCGGAGAGGATGGCCGTCCATGCCCACAGGATGAGCACCGATCGTCGGTGCCCGTGGCCGAGTCGGATCAGGCGGTGATGGAGGTGGTCCTTGTCCGGCGTCGACAGCCCCGAGCCCCGCGCCATGCGCCGCACGATGGCGAAAGCCGTGTCGAGGATCGGTACGCCGAGGATGAAGAACGGGATGAACAGAGGGGCGAAGAAGAAGTAGGTCTCGCCGCTGACGTCGGGGGTGCGACCCCCGACCACCATGGTCGAGCCGGCCATGAGCAGGCCGAGGAACATCGCTCCCGCGTCACCCATGAACACCCGGGCCCGGTAGAAGTTGTGGGGCAGGAAGCCCACGCACACCCCGCAGGCGACGATGGCGATCAGGGGACCGATGTTGCTGGCCGAGAGCACGCCGAGGTCGACGAGGCGCTGGCCGTAGACGAAGAAGGCGCCGGCGGCGATGGCGATGATGCCGGCGGCGAGGCCGTCGAGGCCGTCGATCAGGTTGACGGCGTTGGCGATCCCGACGACCCACAGCACCGTGAGCAGCGGGGTGAGATCGGGCGACAGCACGATGAAGCCGGCGAAGGGAACCTTGAAGTTGAACATGGTGACGCCCAGGAAGTAGAGGACGCTGGCCGCCAGCACCTGGCCCGCCACCTTGGCCGGAGCCGACACGTCGCGCAGGTCGTCGATGAGGCCCACCATGAAGATGATCGACGCCCCGAGCACGATGCCGAGCGGCTCGGAGGAGTTCTGGAAGATCGGCTTGAACCGGGGCAGCTGTGAGGCCACGACCATGGCCGCCAGGAAGGCCAGGAACATCGCCGCGCCGCCGACCGTCGGGGTCGGGCGATCGTGCACCCGCCGAGAGCCGGGCTGCACCACCGCGCCCACCCGCGGCGCCAGCCGACGCACGACGAACGTCAGGCCGTAGGTTCCGAGAGCCGCCACGGCCAGGACAGCGACGTAGTCGAGCACCCCTGACCCTCTAGTGCCCGCCGGTGGGATAGGGGGGAAACTTGGCACACAGGACCTTCACCTCGTCGGCCACCGCAGTCCGGACCGACTCGTCCTCCCGGCCCCGCAGGGCCCGCCCGATGAGGGCGGCCACCTCGGCCATCTCGGGCTGCCCCATCCCCGCCGTGGTCATGGCCGCGGTGCCGAGGCGCAGCCCGCTGGTGACGAACGGCGAGCGGGGGTCTCCCGGGATCTGGTTGCGGTTGCAGGTGATCCCGGCGCGGTCGAGGACCTCCTGGGCCGCCTTCCCGGTGAGCTCGGGATCGAAGCTGCGCAGGTCCACCAGCACCAGGTGGTTGTCGGTGCCGCCGGACACCAGACGGAACCCCTCTCCGTCCAGGGCCTGGGCCAGGGCCCGTGAGTTGTCGACGACCTGGGCGCCGTAGGCGCGGAACGAGGGCTGCGCGGCCTCGTGGAACGCCAGCGCCTTGGCGGCGATCACGTGCTCGAGGGGCCCACCCTGCAGGCCGGGGAAGACGGCCCGGTCGATGTCCGCCGCCAGCTCGCCCCGGCACAGGATGGCGCCACCCCGGGGCCCCCGGAGCGTCTTGTGCGTGGTGAAGGTGACCACGTCGGCGACGGGTGTCGGGTTGGGGTGCGCGCCGGCGGCGATGAGCCCGGCGGGGTGGGCGGCGTCACAGAGGAAGCGGGCGCCGACCTCGTCGGCGATGGCGCGGAAGGGCTCGGGGTCGATGACTCGCGGGTAGGCGGTGGCCCCGGCCACGATCAGCTTGGGCCGTTCGGCCCGCGCCAGCTCCGCCACCTGGTCGAGATCAATGCGCTCGCCGGACCCGTCCGGGCTGGCGGGTGTCACGCCGTAGGCGACGAAGCGGTAGCGCTGGCCGCTGAAGTTGACCGGCGACCCGTGGGTGAGGTGGCCGCCCTGGTCGAGCCGCATGGCCAGCACCGTGTCGCCCGGCTCCAGCAGGGCCATGTAGGCGGCGTCGTTGGCGCTGGCGCCCGAGTGGGGTTGGACGTTGGCGTGGTCGGCGCCGAAGAGCAGCTTCGCCCGCTCCCGGGCGAGATCCTCGACCTCGTCGACGACGCGATTGCCGCCGTAGTACCGCTTGTGCGGGTACCCCTCGGAGTACTTGTTGGTGAGGACCGAGCCCGTCGCCGCCATCACCGCCCGTGACGCGAAGTTCTCCGACGCGATCAGCTGGAGCGTCGTCTGCTGCCGCTCGAGCTCCCGTTCCAGGAGCTGCTCGAGCTCCTGATCCTCGGCCGCGCTGCGCGCCTCCCGACCGTCTCCCATCAGGCTCCCGCTCTCACCAGGGCCACGAGCCTCGCCACCAGCTCGGAGAGCTCCGTCGCCGTCGCCTCGTACTGTGCCGGTGGGCCGCCGATCGGGTCGGCGACGTCATCGTCGACAGATGCGCCGAGCATCTCCGAGTGGGTGCGATCGGCGGCCACCTTGGCCAGCCATTCGGCCAGGGACTGGCCCCTCGCGCACGCGCCGGCCAGCTCGCCGCGGCGAACGAGCTCCTTGAGGGTGAACGAGTGGGGCCACACCGAGGGATCGGTCAGGACGACCTCCCGCACGTGCTCGCGAGCCATGCCCAGGACCAGGTCGGCGCCCGCCAGGAGCAGACCCGACAGTCGCTGGCTGCGATGAGCGGAGATGTCGATGCCTCGCGCCTCCAGCGCCGCCACGGCCTCGGGCGCGGCGGGAGAGCCGGTGTCGAGCAGACCCGCCGATCGGATGCCCGCCTCGATGCCGAGGCTCTCGAGCCGGTCCCGAAGCAGGCCCTCGGCCATCGGAGAGCGACAGATGTTCGCCGTGCAGACCAAGAGGACGTCGATCCTGGCAGTGTACCGGCGCCCCTGCGACGGCTACGGTTGCCCGGCGGTCAGCCACCAGATCACCCAGGAGGTCGCCCCCCGCAGTGAACCCAGATCCTCGCGCCCCCGTCATCGTCGGGGTCGGCCAGAGCCTGCGCCGGCCCGACGCCTCCTCGGATCTGGCCGCCCTGCCCGATCCCGCCACGATGATGGCCGACGCCCTGCGCTCGGCAGGTGACGACAGCGGGACGGGTGACCGCCTGCTGCGGTCAGCCGACAGCATTCGGGTCGTCGACACCCTCTCGTGGCATTACCCGAACCCGGCCACGTCGATCGCCTCGGCCCTCGGCGCCGATCCCCGGGAGACGGTGCGCTCGGTCCCGGGCGGCAACGGCCCCCAGCTGCTGGTCAACGACGCCGCCGAGGCCATCGCCAACGGGCAGCTGGACATCGCCCTGGTCGCCGGGGCCGAGGCCATACAGACCAGACTCCTGGCTCGCCAGGGTGGGCCCGAGGGCTCGCGTCTGCGATTGTCCTGGGCCCAGCAGCCTCCCGAGACGCCCGCGCCGCGTCAGGTGGGCCACGACCGGCCCGGCGTGAGCGACGCCGAGGCCGCCCGCTCCCTGGCTCTGCCCGTCCAGGTGTACCCCGTGTTCGAGAACGCGCTGCGGGCCGCGGCCGGCGAAGGGATCGATGAGCACCAGGCGCGGGTGTCGCGGCTGTGGTCACGATTCTCCGCCGTCGCCGCCCGCAACCCCTACGCCTGGTCCCCGACCGAGCGCAGCGCCGAGGAGATCCGCACGCCGTCCCCGGACAACCGCATGGTCGGCTTTCCGTACCCCAAGCTGATGAACGCCAACATCCAGACGGACCAGGCCGCCGCCCTCGTCCTCTGCTCGGTCGATGCCGCCCGCGCCGCCGGGGTGCCGCCGGATCGCTGGGTGTTCGTGTGGAGCGGGTCCGAGGCCGAGGACCACTGGTTCGTCTCGGAGCGAGCCGACCTCCACTCCTCCCCGGCCATCCGACTGGCCGGACGGACCGCGCTGGGCCAGGCCGGGATCGGGATCGATGACGTCGCCCACGTGGACCTGTACTCCTGCTTTCCGTCGGCGGTGCAGATCGCCGCCGCCGAGCTGGGCCTGGGGCTCGACGAGCCCGACCGCCCGCTCACCGTGACCGGCGGCCTCACCTTCGCCGGTGGGCCGGGCAACAACTACGCCACCCACTCCATCGCCACCATGGTCGAGCGGTTGCGGGCCACTCCCGGCACCCACGGCCTGGTGACCGCTCTGGGCTGGTACGCCACCAAGCACGCCATGGGCGTGTACTCCACGACGCCGATGCCGGGCGGCTTCCGTCGGGGATCGCCCCAGAGCGACGTCGACGCCCTTCCCCGCCGGGCGACCGCGCCCGACCACGACGGGCCGGTGACCGTGGAGTCCTACACCGTGCTGTACGAGCGGGACGGCTCGCCCAGCCTCGGGATCGTGGCCTGCCTGCTGCCCGACGGCCGGCGGGCCTGGGGCAACGTGACCGATCCGCTCCTCATGAAGGACATGACCGTCGAGGAGCAGTGCGGACGCCCGGCTCGACTCCGCTCCGGAGGGGCTGTCGAGCTCACTTGAGCAAGTGGCACCCGGCGGCACCCGCGGGGCGTTGGGTTCAGGTCAGCGCCGCCACGATCTCATGCCACGGGATCCGGCCTTCCCGCAGGCACTTGGGCTCCTCACCGGTGCAGTCGACGACGGTCGAGGGCAGTCCCGTGCACGGTCCGCCGTCCAGGACCACCTCCACCAGGTCGCCGAGCGCCGCTCCCACCTCGTCCGCCGTGGTCATGGTGGGCTGACCGTGGAGGTTGGCGCTGGTGGTCGCCAGCGGGCCGTGCCGCCGGCACAGCGCCCGCGGGACGGGATGGTCGGGGCAGCGCACGCCGACGGTGGCTTCGTCGTCGCCGAGGTCGGCCTCCAGGTCAGGCCGGCGCGGGACCACGAGGGTGAGCGGTCCCGGCCAGAAGCCGGCCATGAGCTGCTCGGCGACCTTGGGCACCGCGGTGGCTACCGAGCGCACCTGGTCGGCGCTATCGACCAGAAGCGGAAGGTCGACGGTGCGAGGCCGGCGTTTCAGGGCGAAGAGCCGGTCGGCGGCGCTCGGGCGGAACGGGTCGACGGCCAGCCCGTAGACCGTGTCGGTCGGGATGGCGACGACCCCGCCCTCGTCCAGGGCCTGGAGCGCGGCGACCACCGAGGCCTCTGGAGGAGGCGAGCCCAGGGAGGTCAGGACAGGCACTCAGCCGAGCCTACCGACCACCGCCCGCGGCCGGCCCGCCAGATCAGGGCGGACGTGCACATCGGCGAGGCCGGCGTCCCTTGCCAGAGACCTGGCCGCCGCTTCGTGGTGGGGGGCGATCTCGACCACAGCCGCTCCCCCCGCCGCCAGCCAGCCGGCCGCCTCGCCGAGCACGAGGCCCACCGCCTCGAGCCCGGAGGGACCGGCCACGAGGGCGTCGAGAGGCTCCCAGTGCGCCACCTCGTCGGGGAGGTCGGCGACCTCGGTCTCGGCCACGTAGGGCGGGTTCGACACCACCAGCGAGAGCCGCCCGCGGAGGTCTGGCGGAAGGGCGGAGTACCACGAGCCCCGAGCGAGGCGCACCCTCGTGGCGGCCATGCCCGCCAGACCGGCCAGGTTGGCCCTCGCCACGGCCAGCGCCGCCTCGGAGCGGTCGGTCGCCCAGACCTGCAGCCCCGGCACCTCTGCGGCCATGGCCAGGGCGATGGCGCCCGACCCCGTGCCCAGGTCGGCGACCATCGGTGCCGTCTGACGCCGTCTCTCCCCGCCCGCCCCGATGGCCCGGGCGAGCTCCTCCATGGCCACCTCGACCACCTGCTCGGTCTCGGGCCGGGGGATGAGCACCCGGTGGTCGAGCATCAGGTCGAGCGACCGGAAACCCCAACGGCCCACGACGTACTGCAGGGGCTCACCCGACTCTCGTCGGTCGACCATGGCGTCGAGGTGGGCGGCGGCGCGTGGCGGAGCGGGGTCGTCGAGCACCATGGCCCAATCGGCGCCCTCGAACCCCGAAGCCTCCTCGACGATGCGGCGGGCGTCGGTGTCGGACCTGAGACGACGCCGCGATCGCTCCAGCAGGTCCCGCCAGGTGGCACCGCTGCTCAGGCGTCACCTCGCAACTGACGGTCTCGCTCGTCGGCGAGCAGAGCGTCGGTGAGCTCGTCGAGCTCGCCCATGATGATCCGGTCCAGCTTGTGGAGGGTCAGGTTGACGCGGTGATCTGTGACCCGGTTCTCGCGGAAGTTGTAGGTGCGGACCTTCTCGGACCGGCCCCCGCCGCCCACCTGGCTCCGTCGCTGCTCGGAGAGCTCGGCGGCTTGGCGATCCTCCTCGGCCTTGAGCAGGCGGGACCGGAGCACGCGCATGGCCTTGGCCCGGTTCTGAATCTGGCTCTTCTCGTCCTGCATCGACACCACGATGCCCGTCGGCAGATGGGTCACCCGCACGGCGGAGTCAGTGGTGTTGACCGACTGACCACCCGGTCCGGTCGAGCGGTACACGTCGACCTTGAGCTCGTTGGGATCGATGTTGATGTCGACCTCCTCGGCCTCGGGCAACACGGTCACGGTGGCCGAGGACGTGTGGATGCGACCCTGTGACTCGGTCACCGGCACCCGTTGGACCCGATGGGGTCCGCCCTCGTGCTTGAGGTGGCGCCAGGCGTCGTCGCCCTTCACCTGGAAGGTGATCTCGTTGTAGCCACCGCGCTCGGAAGGATCCGAGCCCAGCACCTCGACCTTCCAGCCCATGCGCTCGGCGTAGCGGGCATACATGTCGGCCAGGTCCTTGGCGAACAGGTTGGCTTCCTCGCCGCCCTCGGCGCCACGGATCTCGACGATGACGTCCTTGCCGTCGTAGGGATCGCTCGGCAGCAGCAGGAGCCGCAGCTCCTCCTCGAGCCCGGCCACCTTGGCCTCCGCCGCCTCGACCTCGGCCCGGGCGTCCTCCCGCTCCTCGCCCCCCGCCTCGGTGTACATGTCTTTCGCCGCCTGGAGATCGGCGGTGGCGCCCAGGAGGTCGCGATAGGGGCCGACGATCGCCTCAAGCTCCTTGTGCCGGCGGGCGGTGTCCTTCAGCGCCTGCTGGTCGGAGATGACGCTCGGATCGGCCAGGCGGGACAGCACGTGCTCGTACTCCCGCTGCAGCTCGGCCAGGCGTTCCAGCACGGGGTCAATTTAGGGTCTGGCGGGCCGCCGACTGCGGCGCTCAGGACCTGGCCTTCGCCTGGCCCTGCTTGGCGCCCGGGCGGCGGCCATAGCGGCGCTCGAAGCGCTCCACCCGGCCGCCGGTGTCCACCAGCTTCTGCCGGCCGGTATAGAAGGGGTGGCAGACGTTGCACAGCTCGACGTGCAGCTCGGGCTTCGTCGATCGGGTGGTGAACGTGTTCCCGCACGAGCACCTGACCGAGGCGTCGATGTACTCGGGATGGATATCGGTCTTCATGGTGGCTCCATTGTACGGGTGCGGCCGCCCAGGCCCGGCCCGAGCGTCAGGCGGGCGGGTTGGGCCCCTTGGCGATGTCGGCCAGGAACTCCTCGTTGCTCTTCGTCGTCTTGATCTTGTCCATGAGCAGCTCGAGCCCGGCGGCGGCGCTGCCCTCGTTCCCGAGGGCGTTGAGCACCCGCCGCAGCTTCCACACCTGCTGGAGCTGCGAGCGATCGAACAGCAGCTCCTCGTGTCTCGTGGAGCTGGCGTTGACGTCGATGGCGGGATAGATCCGGCGCTCCGCCAGCTTGCGATCGAGACGGAGCTCCATGTTGCCCGTGCCCTTGAACTCCTCGAAGATCACCTCGTCCATGCGGGAGCCCGTCTCGACGAGGGCGGTGGCCAGGATCGTGAGTGACCCACCCTCCTCGATGTTGCGGGCCGAGCCGAAGAACTTCTTCGGCGGGTACAGGGCCCCGGAGTCGACACCGCCCGACATGATGCGTCCCGTGGCCGGTTGGGCCAGGTTGTAGGCCCGTGCCATGCGGGTGATGCCATCGAGGATGATCACGACATCGGTGCCCTGCTCGACCAGTCTCTTGGCGCGCTCGATGGCCAGCTCGGACACGAGGGTGTGCTCGTCCGACGGCCGGTCGAAGGTGGAGGCCACCACCTCACCCTTCACCGACCGTCGCATGTCGGTGACCTCCTCGGGCCGCTCGTCGACCAGCAGCACCATGAGGTGCACCTCGGGGTGGTTGGCCTCGACGGAATGGGCGATCTGCTTGAGCACCGTCGTCTTGCCCGCCTTCGGCGGCGACACGATCAGACCCCGCTGGCCCTTGCCCACCGGTGAAAGCAGATCCACGATGCGAGCGGTCATGTTGGCCGGGTCACCGGGCACCTCGAGGTTGAACCTTGCGTCGGGGAACAGCGGCGTGAGGTCCTCGAAGCGCGGACGCTGACGAGCCTCGTCGGGGCTCATGTTGCTCACCGAGTCGATGCGGAGGAGCGCGGGATACTTCTCACTGCTGCCCGCAGGCCGGCTCGTACCCTCGACGTAGTCGCCCTTGCGCAACGCGAAGCGGCGCACCTGGCTGATCGAGACGTAGACGTCCTTCGGGCTGGGCAGGAACCCGTTGGTCCGAAGGAAGCCGAAGCCCTCGTCCCGGAGGTCGAGCAGGCCCTTCACCGGTACGGGCTCTCCCTGGAACTGGCCTTCCTGCGCCCCCTGCTGTCCCTGGAGATCCCGATCTCCACGGTCCCGGTCCCGATCGCGATCGCGGCCGCGGCGCCGGCGACTGCGACGGTTGCCGGGCTCGGCCGTTCCCTCGTGGTGGCCCGGGGGGTTGGCGGTACCCGCCTGGCCACCCCTGCCGTTGGCGCTACCACTCTGCCTCTGGTTCCGCGGTGCTCGGCCCCCCGCACCCGGCGAACCCTTGGCGTCTCCATCACCGGCCGCGGGCTCGCTACCGGTCTCACCCTGGCCGCCCTCGCCCGTCGTCTCGTCGGCTCCACGGCCGGCCCCGAGCGGCAGGGCAGCCTCCTCCGAGCCCGGGCCCTGCGCCACCTCCCCGGTCTGCCCGGTCTCTCGGGTCTCGCCGTCCCCTCCGGCCA
>JBPYEZ010000171.1:0-4848 GCA_051984395.1 Acidimicrobiales bacterium
GGGTGTTGAGGGTCTCGCCGCGAGCCAGGTACAGGACGACGTCCGGGTTCCACGCTGCCACCCAGTACCTCCACGCGTCGAAGAGCGCCTGGGGGTTGCCCGCCTGGCACGGCCGGGACGGGGGCCCGGCGAAGGTGAGCGCCGCGCTCTTCTTGTCGATGGCGAGCGAGCACCCGGGGACCCCCTCGTCGGCCACGATGGCGTCGTACTGGGGTGCCACCGCGTTCAGCCCGACATCGAGCGACCCCGCCATGGAGTCGCCCACCAAGAGGACCTTGATGGGCGGACCGAGCGTGGGAGGCGCCGGCGTCACGTGCGGGGCGACCGCAGTCACACGAGCTGTGCCGGCTTCGGCCGGCACCACCGTGGCAGCGAAGATCGACAGCACCGAGACACCGGCGGCGGCGGGTGCGGCGAGGCGCAGCTTCCACGAGGCGATCGCTCCTCGCCGGATGGGGTTCTCGATGAGGGCGGCGGAGACGGCGGCCAGGGCCGTGATGACCGCGAAGCGCGCCGCGAAGAGCTCGTAGCCGGTCAGGTGCGTCCGGCGGGAAGACATTGCCAGCACGACCGGCAGATACCAGAGGTACATGCCGTAGGAGATCCGCCCCAGATACCGAACAGGCCGGAGCCCGAGACCGACGGCGAGCGGTCCACGCGGCAACGCCACCACCGAGGCGATGACGGCGCAGGTCGCCCCGGCAGCCAGAAGGAAGCCTCCGTGAAAGGCGAGGAAGGCGGAGTCGGGCACGAACATCCACAGAGCCACCGTCCCGCCCACGGCTAGGAGGCCGGCGAGCGAGACGAACCATCGAGAAGCCCGCGATCGGGGCGAGCCCCACAGGGCGAAGGCCAGGGCCAGGGCGGCACCGACGAGCAAGCTCTCGGCCCGCGTGTCGCTGCCGTAGTACGCGCGCACGGTGTCGAAGGGGGTGACGAGCACCGCCATCCACACCGTAGAGGCCGCCGCGCCGGCCACGGCGAAGGCGAGGAGCACCCCCAGTCGCCTGCGCATGCGCACTCGATCGACCGCCGGCCCGGAGCGTCGCCTCGAGCGCCGGCCGATCCCGAGGACGGCGAGGACCACCAACGGCCACACCAGGTAGAACTGCTCCTCGATCGCCAACGACCACGTGTGCTCGAGCGGTGAGGGCGGACCGGTGGACGCGAAGTAGTTGCTGTGCGCGGCGATGAGGTGCCAGTTGGCGAAGTAGAAGACGGTCGAGAGCGCGTCGCCACGAAGCTGTGGAGCTCCGAAGAGCGAGGGCCACACGGCGACCACGATGCCGATGGCGGTGAGCAGGACGAAGAGGGCCGGAAGCAGCCGCCGGGCGCGCCGGGCCCAGAAACCGAGAAGCGAGATGCCCGCCCTGTCCTGGAACTCTTCGACCAGCAGAGACGTGATCAGGAACCCCGACAGGGCGAAGAAGGCGTCGACTCCGTAGAAGCCGCCGGGCAGCCCTGTCCCGGCCGTGTGCGAGCCGAGTACTGCGAGGACGGCGAAGGCGCGGATTCCGTCGAGCCCGCGGATCCTCGGACGTCTGGACGGCGCTCCCGCCACCACCACCCGCGACGCCCCCTCTCGTGCCCGACCTTTGTCGCCCACCGATCCCAAGCGAGGCTCGCTACTCCGACTCTGGCGCTCCGACCTCTGCTGCTCCTACCCGATCCTTGCGTGGCGACACGGGGCTGGTCGCCTGAGCTTACGGACATATTAGGACAGTCGGCGCGACCGGACAGACAACCGGATCAGTCGGGTCAGCCCGGGCCGGCCTCCGGGCACAGAATCCTGCTCCGGCGCAGCCCCGCGCCGGCCCCGGGCGTCAGCCCTGGAGCGCGCCCCTGACCAGGAGCACGCTGCCTGCAGCCAGCACCACTGCGCCGGCGATCTCGACGGCCAGGGCGAAGCCGGCCCAGGGAGCGGCGAGCGTGTCACTGAAGCCGAACAGACCCACGTAGTCGCTGAGGAGGAAGCCGCCGATGGTGGCGACCATGAACCCCGCCGTCGCCAGCGCGGCCAGCAGACGCCGAGAGGCGGCTAGGACGACGGCCACGACGACGCCTGCGATGCCCTGGAACAGGAACAACGGTCCGATGGTGGGAATAGTCCGGTAGCCCTGCGCCCACAGGTGGAGATGGATGGCGCCAGACGTCGCCGCCAATGCGGCGCCGGCGAGCAGCGTCATCGTCGTGACGATCTTCACCACGGCGGACCCACTCGGCCCCGCGTTGGCGTACGCCGGTATCCGGGCGACGGTGGTGTTCACGTGTCTCACTCCAACCCAGTCTTCAACACGAGCGACGACCGCTCGTCCCTCTGTCGTACGGCGTGAGACACGGAGGAGATTGCCGGACAGCCCATCGAGCCTGCCCGTCACGCCTGCTCGGACGGGCCGTCCGACGACACCACGGTCACACCGTCGAGCCGTTCGGCCAGCTCAGGCGCATCGCGACCACCCCACGGGCCGAGCACCACGTCGGCGAGCTGACCCACCGCGGTGCCGTCGACCCCGAGCAGCGTGAGGCGCAGGAGCCGCGACCCGTAGACCAGACGCTCGGCCACCCGGGTCATCGTAGCGCCGGGGTCAGGCGCCACCGTACGCCAGCGTCCGGCGCCACCGGCGCTCGGCGGGCACGGGCGTCAATAGCATCGGCCCCGTGCCGTAGGGAAGAGCGCACGGGTCTGCTGAACGTTCGAGCATCGATCGTCCATCGCGTACCGGGCGCCTCTGCGGTCACCCTACGGTGGTGTCCGTGCGCCGTGCCTGGCGGTGGATCGTGGTGGCCAGTGGCGTCGCCGTTCTCGTCGCCATCCCGGCGGTCGTGGGGGCATTGCCGGTCTCGATCGCAGCGCCCGCACCCGCGGTCCTCCTCCAGCGGGTCGTCCAGTCGACGTCCCTCGCGTACCAGGGATACGTCCTCACCGAGGCCAACCTCGGCCTGCCCAACATCTCCGACGCCAGTGACGCCATCGACCTGCTGAACAACACGTCCCGCCTGCGGGCCTGGGTCGACGGCACCGGACCGTGGCGGGTCGACCAACTGTCCACCGTCGGCGAGAAGGACACCTACGCGGACCAGGCTGGCGTATGGATCTGGGACTCCGGTCACCATCGGACGACTCGGGTCGAGGGCCAGCCCGGTGCCCGGCTCGTCCGGCCGAGCGACCTGCTGCCTCCGGAGCTGGGCCCTCTCCTGGCGACGGCGGCCACACCTCAAGAGGTACGCGCCCTGCCGCCGAAGCGGGAGGCAAACGTGGCCGCCGCCGGCCTGCGCATCACGCCGCATACCGACGCAACCACAATCGCCGCCGTCGATTTGTGGGTGGACCCCCGGAACGGCCTGCCACTCGACGTGGCCGTTTACGGGAAAGGGACCTCGCGCGCCGTGCTGCGGTCCCGGTTCCTGGACGTCTCGGAATCGCGCCCCTCTTCGTCGCTGACGACGTTCCAGCCATCAGGGCCGGTGCAGTACAACGACTGGGACGACGTCGACGTGGCGGCACGTATCGACCAGCGATCTCCGATCCTGCTGCCTGACGCACTGGGATCTCTCGCCCAGCGGTCGCCGGGTCCCGCCGCCGTCTCGACCTACGGAGCCGGCTTCACGGTCGTCGCCGCGGTGGGCGTCCCCGGCCGGGTGGGGTACCAGTTCGACCAGCAGCTGGCCCGATTGCCGACCGTCGACACACCGGTGGGCCAAGGGAGGCTGGTGCAGACGCCCTTGCTCAACGCCCTCGTCGTGCCCAACGGCGACGCCCTCTACGCCATCATCGGCGCCGTGACCCCGAGCGCGCTCACGAGCCTGGCGGGAAGCCTGCCGAATCTCGGAGTAGCACCGCAGTGAGCGTGGTGGTCGAGACGAGCGGCCTGGCCAAGCACTACGGAACGGTGACGGCGGTCGAGAACCTCGACCTCGCGGTCGAGGAGGGTGATCTGTTCGGCTTCCTCGGACCGAACGGATCGGGCAAGTCCACGACCGTGCGCATGCTCCTCGGCCTGGTCTTCCCGAGCGCCGGTCGCATGCGGGTGCTGGGGCACGAGATGCCCGCCCAAGGCGGGTCGGCGCTGCCCCAGATCGGCGCCATCGTGGAAGAGCCGGGCTTCTACGGCCACCTGTCGGGGCCGAGGAACCTCGCCCTCGTCGAAGCGGCCCGACGGGACGACACGCGCGCCGGCCGTCGGCGCCGCATCGCCGACGCCATCTCACGAGTCGGCCTCGACGGCGCCGGACGGCGACCCGTCAAGGCCTACTCGACCGGCATGAAGCAGCGCCTGGCGGTCGCCGCCGTGCTCCTCAGACGACCTCGCCTCGTCATCCTCGACGAGCCGACCAACGGACTCGACCCCCAGGGGATCCACGAGATCCGCGACTTGTTGCGCGAGCTGGTCGCGCAAGGAACCACCGTCTTCCTCTCGAGCCACCTCCTCGCCGAGGTCGAGCTGGTCTGCAATCGGGCGGCGATCATGTCAGAGGGAAGGCTGATCGCTCAGGGCGAGGTCAGCGAGCTGCTCGCCCCGACGGGTCGAGTCCGGGTCGAGACCCCCGACGTCGACGCGGCGGTCGGTCTGGTTCCCGAGATCGCGGGCGTGACCGTCCACGCCTGCACAGCGGCCTCGGTCGCGTTCGCTCTCGACGGGATGGCCCCCGAGGAGCTCAACCGGGTATTGGTCGAGCGCGGGGTGCGCGTGCGAGAGCTCGTGGTGGAACGGCGCCGTCTGGAGGATCTCTTCCTGGACCTCACGGGGCACGAGACCGCGGATCGGAGCACGCTTAGCGAAAGGTACGGCGACCGTGCTGCGGGTTGAGCTCTACAAGCTGATCGTGCGCCCGCGCACCTGGCTGATC
>JBPYEZ010000172.1:0-16882 GCA_051984395.1 Acidimicrobiales bacterium
TCGCCTTTCCGATGCCGGCATTCCCACCGGTGATCACCGCGGTCCGGCCGGTCATGTCCCCAAGGTTCGAACACGGGGTTGCCATCTCGACTCCTCGCTCGCCGTCTGCCCGGATACCTATCCCGCCGGGCCGGCGGCCATGCCTTCGAGGATCCGCCTGGGATCAGCAGAAGGCTGAGCTGAGTCTCGACAACACTCGATGCGTCCTGACAACATGGCCGGTTGGAGGGGAGGTCGGTTTGAGCCTCAAGCTCTCACACCGTCGGGTCGGCGCAGTCGTGGTGCTCGCCACCGCTGCCCTGGTCACTGCTGGGTGCTCGTCCTCGGGCTCGACTGGAGGATCGCCCAGCGCTGGGGTGATCGCGGTGGAGGGGCCGATGAGTGGCGCCCAGTCCTCGACCGGGATCGACATGCTCCAGGGCGGACAGCTCGCCGTCAATCAGCTGAACGCAAGCGGCGGGGTGGACGGGGTGAAGCTTCGGCTGGTTCGGGCCGATGACGCGGCATCCCCGTCCACCGGGGTGTCCGTGGCCAACCAGATGGTGGCCCAGCACGTCTTCTCCGTCGTGGGGCCATACAACTCCTCGGTCGGGGTGAAGAACCTGCCCATCTACAAATCGGCCGGGGTGGCCATTCTCCGGCTCACGAGCGCCCGTCAGACCCAGGGCGACGGCGTGACCACCCAGCCCATGGACGTCCAGGTGGCGCCGGTCGAGACCAGAGAGATCACCGACGTCCTCCACGCCACCCGCGTGGCCGTCATCTACGACACCTCCACCTACACGTCGGGAATTGCCAGCCAGGTTCGGGACCTGCTGGCCGGCTCCGGACACCCGGTGGTGAGCTTCCAGTCCATCACCGAGAGTCAGAGTGACTTCTCGGCGCCGCTTGCGGCGGCGGCCGCCGCCCGCCCCGATCTCCTGTACATCTCGGCCTACGGAACCGAAGCGGGACAGGTTGCGCTCCAGGCCGCCCAGAAAAATGTCGGGGGGACCTGCTTCGTCGAAGGCCTGGCTGCCCAGGGTTCCGACTTCGTGAGCGCCGCAACCATCCCGGTGGCTCAGCGCTGTGTGAGCAGTGGCGTCCCATCGGCTCAGCAGTTCGCCGGAGCTGGCCAGTACGTCGCCGCCTACCAGGCTGCCTACCATGCCACCCCGGGGACCTGGGGGACCTTCACCTACGACTCGGTCGACATGTTGGCCCAGGCGGTCAGGGCCGCCGGAGGTTGGAACGAAGCCGCCGTACAGTCCCGTCTGGACCACACCACCAACTACCAGGGCATCACGGGGACGATCACCATCGAGCCTCCGACGGGGAACCGGGCGAACAGCCCCGTCGTCATCCTCGACATCGACGCTGCCGGCAACTATCTCATCAACCCTGCCTGGGCTCGTGCGACGGGGTTTCCCTTGCCACCGACGTCGTCACCCTAACGGCGTCGGGGACCATCCAGGCCTGGTGACCGGCTCGCCGTGAACCGGCCACCAGGCCCCCGATGGCACTACTTGAGGTCGAAGCGGTCGAGGTTCATGACCTTGTCCCACGCGGCCACGAAGTCATGCACGAACTTCGGCTTCGAGTCCTCGGACGCGTAGACCTCCGAGATGGCCCGCAGCTGCGAGTTCGACGCGAAGACGAGGTCGACGGCCGTACCGGTCCACTTGACCTTGCCCGTGGCGCGGTCGTGACCCTCGTACACGTTCTCCGCCGAGACGGACGCCTTCCACTCCGTGCCCATGTCGAGCAGGTTCACGAAGAAGTCGTTGGTCAACGTCTCGGGCCGCTCGGTGAAGACGCCGAGTGAGGACCGATCGAAGTTGGCGTTCAGGGCGCGCATGCCGCCGATGAGAGCCGTCATCTCGGGAGCGGTCAACGTCAGCAGGTTCGCCCGTTCCACCAACGCGTGCTCCGAGGGGAACTTGTCCGTGGGACGCACGTAGTTACGGAACCCGTCCGCGATCGGTTCGAGCACGGCAAACGACTCCACATCGGTCTGCTCCTGCGAGGCGTCCGTTCGCCCCGGCACGAACGGAACCGTCACGTCCTGACCGGCGCTCTTCGCCGCCTGCTCGATGGCCGCGCACCCGCCCAGGACGATGAGGTCGGCAAGCGAGACCTTCTTGCCGCGGGACCCTGAGCCGTTGAAGTCCGCCTGGATCCCCTCGAGGGCCTGCAGCACCTTGGCCAGCTCGGCCGGATTGTTGACCGGCCACTCCCGTTGGGGCGCCAGGCGAACCCGTGCTCCGTTGGCCCCGCCGCGCATGTCGGTGCCGCGGAAGGTCGCCGCCGACGCCCATGCGGCGGAGACCAGCTGAGAGACGGACAGGCGTGCCGAGAGGATCTTGCCTTTGAGGGCGGCAACGTCCTTGTCCCCGATCAGCTTGTGATCGACCTCGGGGACGGGGTCCTGCCACAGCTGGACCGGCGCAACCCACGGACCGAGGTAGCGCGACACCGGTCCCATGTCGCGGTGCAGCAGCTTGTACCACGCCTTGGCGAACGCCTCTTCGAACTGCTCCGGGTTCTCGTGGAAGCGCTTGGCGATCGGTCCGTAGATGGGGTCGACCTTCAGCGCGATGTCGGTCGTCAGCATCATGGGCGCGTGCCGCTTCGACGGATCATGAGCATCCGGCACGTCGTTCTGAGCGGCGGGGTCGGTGGGGGTCCACTGGTTCGCGCCAGCAGGGCTCGTGGTGAGCTCCCACTCGTAGTTGAACAGGTTGTCGAGGTACCCGTTGTCCCACTTCGTGGGCTCGTTGGTCCACGCGCCCTCCAGCCCGCTGGTCAGGGTGTCGGCGCCCTTGCCGGTGCCGTAGGTGTTCTTCCAGCCGAGGCCTTGCTGCTCGAGCGGGGCGGCCTCGGGTTCGGGCCCGACGTACTCCTCACCGACCGCGCCATGGCACTTGCCGAACGTGTGGCCGCCGACGATGAGGGCGAGCGTCTCCTCGTCGTTCATCGCCATACGACGGAAGGTCTCCCGAATGTCCTTGGCGGCAGCGAGGGGATCCGGGTTGCCGTTGGGACCCTCCGGATTGACGTAGATGAGGCCCATCTGCACGGCACCGAAGGGATTGGCGAACTCCCCGGGGCTGCTGTAGCGGTCACCTCCGAGCCAGGTCTCCTCGGGCCCCCAGTAGATGTCGTCTTCGGGCGCCCAGATGTCTTCTCGCCCGAAGCCGAATCCGAATGTCTTGAACCCCATCGCCTCGTAGGCGACGTTGCCGGCGAAGATGATCAGATCGGCCCAGGAGATCTTCCGCCCGTACTTCTGCTTGACCGGCCAGAGCAGGCGCCGCGCCTTGTCGAGGCTGGCGTTGTCCGGCCAGCTGTTGAGAGGGGCAAAGCGTTGAGCGCCGGTGCCGCCGCCGCCCCGGCCGTCCTCGATGCGGTACGTGCCTGCGGCATGCCATGACATGCGAATCCAGAGCGGCCCGTAGTTGCCATAGTCGGCGGGCCACCACTCCTGTGAGGTCGTCATCACCTCGACGATGTCCCGCTTCAGGGCGTCGAGGTCGAGGGTCTTGAACTCCTTCGCGTAGTCGAACTCCTCGCCCAGCGGATTGGCCTGGGGTGAGTGCTGGTGGAGAACCTGCAGGTTCAGCTGATTCGGCCACCAGTCCAGGTTCGTCCTTCGCCGAATCGGGGCCGGGTAGGGGAGTACAGGGTTCTCGCTCTCAGACACGTGTGTCCTTCTCCTCTCTCGCGGCGCTCGTCGCCAGCCGGTTCACCGTCACAACGGACGACCTAGGCTACCTACAGGGTTAGAATGGGTCAAGACAACAGGCACCGCGCGCGACGCAGGTGTAGCGGGCCGGGAGAGGCGAGGAGGCGACCATCAGCGAGTTGGTCCAGCGGTTGAGGGATCGGGGGTGGCGGGTCACGGCCCAGCGAAGAGTCGTGGCCGAGGTCATGGCTGGTGAGCACGTCCACCTGACCGCCGACGCCGTCTACAGCCGGGCCCAGCGGCTGCTCCCGGAGATCAGCCTGGCCACCGTGTACAACACCCTGAACGAGCTGGTGGACATGGGTGAGGTGCTCGAGATCTCCACCGGTGACGGTCCGAAGCGCTACGACCCCAACACCACGACACCCCATCACCATCTGTACTGCGTCTTGTGCGGATCCCTTCGTGACGTGAACCCCAAGGGCACCGAAGGGTTGGTGCTGCCACACAGTCAGCAGCACGGTTTCGAGCTACTCGACCTCGACATCGTCTTCCGGGGCCGCTGTCCCGACTGTCGCACCACCGGCGCCGGGTCTGGCCAGCGCCCCTAGGGTCCGGCTACCGCGGCACCGGCGCTTGCCCCTAGGAGTCTCCTGCCAGCTCGGTCAGGTCGACGCTCTCGTCGCTCAGCACCTCGGCGTCCAGGTGTCGCCCCGAGGTGATCAGAGAGGCGATCGGATCGGTTACGTCCCAGACATTGACGTTCATCCCGGCCAGCAGACGGCCCTTCTGGAGCCAGAAGGCGATGAACTCCCGGCTCTTCGGGTTGCCGCGGAAGACCAGCTGGTCCCACCCGGTGGCATGGCCGGTGTACTCCATGCCGATGTCGTACTGGTCGGAGTAGAAGTAGGGGATCTTCTCGTAGGGGGTCGGGCGACCGAGCATGTTGCGGGCGGCCACCGGGCCCTGGTTGAGGGCCGAGGACCAGTGCTCGAGCCGGATGTTGCGCTTCAGGACGGGGTGCCAGACGTTGGCGACGTCACCGGCGGCATACACGCCGGGGGCGCTCGTCGCCAGGAGCTCGTCGGTGAGCACGCCGTTCTCGAGCGCGAGTCGGGCGTTGTGGGCGAGCTCGACCCGGGGGACCACGCCGAGGCCGGCGACGACCAGATCGGCCGGAACCGACCCACCATCGGTGAGCACCACCTCGGTCACCGAGCCGTTCCCTCGGAGCGCCTGCACTCCGGTCTCGAGGTGCATCTCGACGCCGTGCTCCAGGTGCACGTCCCGGTAGAACGCTCCGAGCTCCGGACCGATCGCATGCTCCAGCGGTAGCGGGGACCTGGCCACCATCGCCACCTCGGTACCCATCTGGCGAGCGGAGGCCGCCACCTCGCAGCCGATCCACCCGGCGCCGATGACCACCATCCGGCGGGCATTCCGGATGGCGTCCCGGAGTCGGTCGGCCTCGCCGAGCTGACGCAGATACCGCACGCCGCCCAGGTTCGCTCCGGGTACCTCGAGATGCCGTGGGGTCGCGCCGGTGGCCAGCAGCGCGGCGTCGTAACCGATCCGTTCGCCGGAGGCGAGCTCGACGGTCCGACCCTTCGGGTCCAGTGACGTCACCTGGCTGCGGAGGCGAAGCTCGATGTCGTGGTCGCGGTAGAACGGCTCGTCGTGGACGAAGACCTTGTCGGTGCCCGCCTCACCGCGGAGATAGTCCTTGGACAGCGGCGGACGTTCGTAGGGCCTGACCTCTTCCTCGCCGATCAGCACGACTCGCCCGTCGAAGCCGTCGTGGCGGAGGGTCTCGGCGGCCTTGGCGCCGGCCAGGCTGGCCCCGATGATCAAGAACGTCGGTGTGGCGCTCATCTCGACGCCGCTCCCCGTCGAGCGCCGGAGCGCGGCCGGGGCCATGGCAGCGGCCGTGTCATAGCGTGCCTCCTCACCGGTAGGGTGTAAAGCTCACGAGGTGCGATTCTAGAAGCCTGATGGCTCTACAGTCAAGCTCGATATGTTTTAGAATAGGGCCGTGAGCGAGCGCCACGAGAGCGACGAGCGCCAGGCCGGCATCAGCGCATTGGCGGCCTTGAACGAGCCACTTCGGCGCCGCGTGTACCGCTATGTCGCCGCCCAGGGATCACCGGTGCGACGGGACGAGGCGGCACGGGCCCTCGGCGTGCCCCGCTCGGTCGCCACCTTCCATCTCGACAAGCTGGCAAAGGTGGGGCTGCTCGAGGTGGAGTTCCGACGCCCTCCCGGCCGGGGAGGGCCGGGGGCCGGCCGACCCGCCAAGCTCTATCGCCGAGCGGCCGACGAGGTGTCGATCAGCGTCCCGGAACGGCATTACGACTTCCTCGGTCGACTGCTCGCCGACGCGATCGTCAGGGCATCGCGCCAGCCGGGCGATCCGACCGAAGCGGCGTTCGTCACCGCCCACGAGCATGGACGGGAGCTCGGTCGAGCGGTCGGGGGCGGCGCACCAGAAGGGCCGGACGCCGGCCTCGATCGCGTCGCCGAGGTGCTGCACGCACAGGGTTACGAGCCACGGGCGCAGGATCGCACGGTCATCCTCGAGAACTGCCCGTTCCACTGCGTCGCAGAGGAGCAACGTGACCTCGTCTGCGGGATGAACCGCGAGCTCGTCGAGGGTCTGCTCCAGGGAATGGAGCTGCCGTGCATGGAAGCTCGGCTCGAACCGGTGCCGGGGCGGTGCTGTGTCACCGTGAGGGAACGGACCCGCCCCTCGCCCTGACGGCCGGCCGGAGCGGCCTCACCGGGGGACTGATGGACCAGCCCGGTGCACCATAATGGGCGCCATGACCTCCGTGGAGCCCACCACCGCATCCGACCGCTTCGACTTTCGGGTGGCCGACACGTCGCTGGCCCCGTTCGGCCGGCGCGAGATCCACCTGGCCGAGCACGAGATGCCGGGACTGCGGGCGCTGCGCCGGGAGCTCGGAGAGTCGAAGCCGCTGCGGGGTGCCCGCATCACCGGCTCGCTGCACATGACCGTGCAGACGGCGGTGCTCATCGAGACCCTCGTCACGCTGGGCGCCGAGGTGCGGTGGGCCTCGTGCAACATCTTCTCGACCCAGGACCACGCCGCCGCCGCCGTGGCGCTGGGCGAGGACGGCACTCCCGAGGACCCGAAGGGTGTGCCCGTCTACGCCTGGAAGGGCGAGACGCTGGAGGAGTACTGGTGGTGCACCGAGCAGGCCCTGAGCTGGCCGGACGGCGACGGGCCCAACATGATCCTCGACGACGGCGGCGATGCCACGCTGCTCGTGCACAAGGGGGTCGCCTTCGAGGCGGCGGGCTCGGTCCCGGACCCGGCGGAGGCGGGCTCGGTCGAGCTGGGCGTGGTCTTCTCGCTCCTGCGCAAGATGCAGAGCCAGGACTCACAGCACTGGACCCGGCTCGCCAAGCAGATCCGGGGTGTCACCGAGGAGACGACGACCGGTGTGCACCGGCTGTACCAGATGCTGGACCGGGGCGAGCTTCTGTGGCCGGCGATGAACGTCAACGACTCGGTCACCAAGTCGAAGTTCGACAATCTCTACGGCTGTCGACACTCACTCGTCGACGGGATCGTGCGGGCCACCGATGTGATGATCGGCGGCAAGACCGTGATGATCTGCGGCTACGGGGAGGTGGGCAAGGGCTGCGCCCAGGCCATTCGAGGACAGGGGGGCCGGGTCGTCGTCAGCGAGGTGGACCCGATCAACGCCCTCCAGGCCGCCATGGACGGCATCGAGGTGGCGCGCATGGAGGACGTGGTCGGAGAGGCTGACATCTTCGTGACCGCGACGGGCAATACCGGCGTGATCACCGTCGATCACCTGGCCGCCATGAAGCACAACGCCATCGTCTGCAACATCGGGCACTTCGACGACGAGATCGACGTCGCCGGCCTGGCGCGGGTACCCGGCATCGAGCGCCTGCAGATCAAGCCGGGGGTCGACCTGTGGACGTTCCCGGACGGACACGCCATCATCCTGCTGGCCGAGGGCCGGCTCGTGAACCTGGCCTGCGCCACCGGACACCCGAGCTTCGTGATGTCCTGCTCGTTCTCCAACCAGGTGCTGGCCCAGATCGAGCTGTTCACCAAGACCCACGACTATCCCGTCGGCGTCTACATGCTGCCCAAGAGCCTGGACGAGAAGGTGGCCGCCCTTCACCTGGATGCCCTGGGGGTGAAGCTGACCCGGCTCACCGACGAGCAGTCCGAGTACCTGGGAGTGCCACCGGGGGGCCCCTTCAAGTCGGACCACTACCGCTACTAGCGACGGACGGTCAGGCGGACCGGCCCAGCACGGCGAGGAGGCGGGTCTGGGAGTCGGGTCGGGACGGAAGCGAGATGTCGTCGCCGAACATCCCGCTGCCCCGGAGCAGCTCGGCCTGGGGCTCGACCACCGCCCAGCAGGCGTCGACGAGGGGGGCATCGAGCGTCCGGTCCTGGCCCGTGGCCACGGCAAGATCCCAGCCGTGGATGAAGACGTCGATGAACCGGTGTCCGGCGTAGACCGACCCCGGCACGGGCCCGTAGGAGACGGCACAGGGTGCGTCGAGGGCGCCGGGAGCCTCGAAGGCGGCCGCAGCCACCTCGGATGAGCGGTCGTAGGCGTCGAGCGGATCGTCGCCGAGCTGGTCGCCGTCCAGCCTCGACCCCACCTGGTCGATGGTGGCGCCGCCGGCGAGCTCGGCCGCCCACCAGTTGCCGGACACGACATGGTTGAGCAGCTCGCCGACGTTCCAGTCGGCGCACGGCGTCGGATCGCTCCACTGGCGACGGTCGATCCCCGCAACGACCTTCCGGGTCGCGGCGAGGGCGTCGCGGTGTCGGGCGGCGATGTCGGTCATGGAGCCGAGGACGTCAGGTCCTGGCGTAGTCCGCCCCTCTGGTGCATCTTCCCCCTCCTCGTCCGAACGGATCGGCGCCGCCCCTGCTCGACCCTCCGGTCGGCAAGCCTATCCGGCGGCCAGCCGGTCCGGCGGGGGTCATCCGGTTCTGACGCCGCCCGCAGGCGGTGAGGGGCCGGCTCGCGTACCGTTGGCGTCGGCGAAGGGAGCTCCGATGACGTCCGGCACCATTCTCAGCGACGACGTACGTACGGCCGAGGTCACTGACGCCGGCGGCCGGCTCCTGGTCGCCCCCGAGCGACTGATCGACGCCCTGGGCTGGGAGCTCAAGGCGGAGGGTCTGTGCCGGGAGGACTCGTGCGTGCCGGTGACGGACCGGGACTCGTTGTTCGTGGGGGACGAGCTGGACGTGGAGGCCGTCGCCGCGGCCCTCGGTCGCCCGGTCGTGGTCGACGCCCGGGCGGGGATCGCGGCCGTGGCGATGGACTCCGAGGGACGACGCCAGGCGCTCGACTCGCTGCGCGCGCCCACCTTCGTCCTCGACGATCTGGACGGGCACCCCCACCGGCTGGAGGAATGGCGCGGCCGCAAGAAGCTGCTGGCCGCCTTCGCCTCGTGGTGAGGCTGCCGCTACGACCTGCCCGGGTGGCAGGCACTGCAGGACGAGCTCGCCGGCGACGGCTTGACGGTCGTGGGTGTGGCCATCGACGACTCGCCCGCCGATGTTCGCCCCTGGGTCGAGAACATCACGTTCCCGGTGCTCATCGACCCCGACCACGTGCTCACCGAGCTCTATGCCATCAGCAACGTCCCGACCGTGATCTGGATCGACGAGGACGACCGGATCGTCCGCCCGAACGGCGTCGCCTTCGGTACGGACATGTTCAAGGACTTCACCGGGGTGGAAGCCGCCCCCCACATGGAGGCCGTCAGGCGGTGGGTCCGTGGCGGTGAGGTGCCGATCGTGCCCGACGAGGCCCGCCGGGCGGTTGGCGACCTCGACCCGGACGAGGTCCTGGCCCGCCTCCACTTCCGTATCGCCGCCCACGCTCGCCGACAGGGTGACGAGGTGACGGCGCGCCGGCACTTCCAGGAGGCCGGGGATCTGGCGCCCAACGACTTCACCATCCGGCGGGCCGCCATGCCCCTCGTCGGGGAAGACCCCTTCGGGCAGAAGTTCTTCGACCTGTACCAGGAGTGGCAGCGGGCGGGCAGCCCGTACCACGGCCTCTCGGCGAGCGAGGCGACCTGAGCACGGCCCGCAAGTCGGCGACGACGCGGTCCGACCGGGCGGTTCGGTCGCCCCGCCGGGCGACGTACGCGTCCGCCGCCAGAGAGCTGGCAGCCCGCGACCCCGTTGTGGCCCGGTTCCTGGAGACGGTGGGACCGCCGAAGCCCCGAAAGCCGCTGGACACGCACTTCGCCGCCCTGGTGCGGTCGATCACCTACCAGCAGCTGGCAGGGCCGGCAGCGGCCGCCATCCACGGCCGGCTCGTCGCCGCCCTCGATGGCGACGTCACGCCGGAAGGAATGCTCGCACTGTCTGACGAGGCCATGAGGGCCGCCGGGCTCTCGGGCAACAAGACGGCCTCGCTGCGCGACCTGTCCACCAAGGTCCTCGACGGCGCGGTCGTCCTCGATCCCAGGGGCCTGGCGCGGGAGGGCGACGAGGAGGTCATCACCCGGCTCTCGAGCGTCCGAGGCATCGGCCGGTGGAGCGCCGAGATGTTCCTCATGTTCCAGTTGCGCCGTCTCGACGTGTGGCCGACCGGTGACCTCGGGGTGCGGCGGGGCTTCGGCCTGGCATGGGGGATACCGATGCCGACCCCGCGGGAGCTGGAGCCGCTGGGTGAGCCCTTCCGGCCCTATCGGTCGGTGATCGCGTGGTACTGCTGGCGAGCGGGCGAGCTGTACGCAGGGACGGCCGAGAGCGCCGTCACCCGCTGAGGCAGCGCCTCGAGCAGCCGACCCTTCCATTTCGCCGCGCCTAGTCTCGCCCTGGTCCCGAACGAACAAGGGGAGGTCGCCGTGGAGCCAGGGGAGTTCAGGGGCGTCATCGGCCGCGACTTCTCGGAGTCGACGGCGTGGTGGCCCCAGCCGGTGCGGGCGCCCGCCGGGGCGCCCAACGTCGCCGTCATCGTCCTCGACGACGTCGGCTTTGCCCAGCTTGGTTGCTTCGGCTCCGACATCGAGACGCCGATCATGGACGGGCTGGCTGCCCGAGGGCTGCGCTACACCAACTTCCATACCACGGCGTTGTGCTCGCCGACGCGAGCCTGCCTGCTGACCGGCCGCAACCACCACGTCAACGGCATGGGCCGGGTGATCGAGCTGGCGACCGGGTTTCCCGGGTACGACGCCCGCATTCCCACCGCCAACGGCTTCCTGTCGGAGATGCTGCTGCCACACGGGTACGCCACCTTCGCGGTGGGCAAGTGGCACCTCACGCCCGAGGACGAGTGCCATCCTGCCGCGCCCCGCCACCGTTGGCCCCTGGGGCGGGGCTTCGAGCGCTTCTACGGCTTCTTCGGCGGAGAGACGCATCAGTTCGTTCCCGCCCTGGTCTCCGACAACCACCAGGTGCGTCCGGGAAGAACCCCCGAGGAGGGCTACCACCTGACCGAGGACCTGGTGGACCAGGCCATCGGCTTCATCGGTGACCTGCGGGCCGCCGACGAGGCCAAGCCGTTCTTCCTGTACTTCTGCACCGGCGCCTGTCACTCCCCGCACCAGGCTCCGCACCAGTGGATCGAGCGCTACCGCGGCGCCTTCGACTCGGGGTGGGACGCCTGGCGCGAGGCCACCCTGGCCCGCCAGGTGCGCGCCGGCATCCTGCCGGCGGGGACGGAGCTCTCACCCCGCCCCGAATGGGTGCCGGCGTGGGACTCACTGTCGGCGTCCGAGCGCCGGCTGTACGCCCGGTACATGGAGGCGTTCGCCGGCTACCTGTGCCACACCGACCACCACGTCGGGCGGCTGCTCGGGTTCCTCGACGAGATCGGCGATCTGGACAACACGCTCGTCTTCGTGCTCTCCGACAACGGGGCGAGCTCGGAGGGTGGCCCGACGGGCTCGGTGAACGACGGACGGCTCTGGAACGTCGCTCCCCGCGAGGTGGACGAGGCCCTGGTGCGGATCGACGAGCTCGGGGGGCCCTACTGTCACAACAACTACCCGTGGGGATGGACCGTGGCCGGCAACACGCCGTTTCGGCGGTGGAAGCGGGAGGTCCACGAGGGAGGGGTGGCCGATCCGCTCATCGTCCACTGGCCCGCTGGTATCGACGGGCCGGGCGAGCTCCGCCGCCAGTACGTCCACGCCATCGATCTCGTCCCCACAGTGCTCGAGGTGCTACAGCTCGAGCCTCCGAAGGTGCTCGGCCACGTGCAGCAGCGTCGCCTCGACGGGACCGGCTTTGCCGACAGCTTCACCGACGCGGGCGCTGCGGACCGGCACGAGACCCAGTACTACGAGATGTTCGGTTGTCGGGCCCTCTACCACCGCGGTTGGAAGGCCGTCACGTACCACCCGATACAGGACACGAGGGTGGGCTTCGACGACGACCGCTGGGAGCTCTACGACCTGGACGAGGATCCGTCGGAGTGCCACGACCTGGCCGGGCAGCACCCGGACAAGCTGCGCCAGCTGATCGAGCGCTGGTGGACCGAGGCAGGTCGAAATCAGGTCCTGCCCCTCGACAACCGGCCCTTCTCCAAGCTCGTGCTCGAGCGACCGGTCGCTGTTCCGGCGCGGTCCCGCTACGTGTGCCGTCCGGGGGCGGCGGCTGTTCCGGAGGTCGTGGCGGCCAACGTCCGCAACCGCTCGCACCGCGTCCTCGCCGAGGTGGAGATCCCGACGTCGGGGGCGTCTGGTGTCCTCGTGGCGCAGGGATCGGGCCTGGGAGGGTGGTCGTTCTTCGTCGCCGACCGACGCCTGGCCTACGTGCACAACTTCGTGAGCCTCGAGGAACATCGCGTCCGCTCCGAGGTCGAGCTGCCACCGGGCCGCCACCAGGTCGGGTTCCACTTCGCCCGCACGGGGCAGCACGAGGGAACCGGCCGTCTGCTCCTCGACGGCGAGGTCGTGGGCGAAGGCCGCATCCCGCGGTTCACGCCGACCCGGTTCTCGTTGACCGGTGCCGGCCTCACGTGCGGCTACAGCGACGGTTTGCCCGTCACGCGGGAGTACGAGGCGCCGTTCCGGTTCACGGGCCGGATCATCAGCGCAGTCGTCGACGTGGACGGGCCCGCCTTCACCGACCCCGAGGGGGAGGCCCGCGCCGCCATCGCCAGCCAGTGACCGGTACCGCAAAGTTCTTTTGCTTCCGGTCCATATGGGGATAGAGTTTTCCAACTGGGGTCTGAAATGGGGGGACCTGGGGAGGTAGACGGGGCGGGCATGGGGAAGCACCACGTGTGAATGCGCGAACGCTCGTGGTCGAAGACGAGCAGGTGGTCAGGGACCTGCTCGTTGCCGTCCTTCGCGCTGAGGGGTACGAGGTCGCCGCCGCCTCCGAGGGCGGCGAGGCCCTCAGGCAGGCCAAGGCCTTCGCTCCCGACCTCGCCGTCGTCGACGTGCGGCTCGGGGCGGGGCCTGACGGGTTCACGGTGGCCCGACGACTGCGGGAGCAGTCCGACGTTGCCCTTCTCTTCCTGACCGGCGCCGACGAGCCCGATGAGCTGCGGGCGGGGTTCGAGGCCGGCGCCGACCTCTATGTCACCAAGCCCTTCTCGGTCGACGCGCTGCTCGTCCAGGTCGAAGCGGTCCTGGCCAGGAACGGCAAGTCGCGCGGCGGCAAGTGGGAGGTCGGTGATCTCGTCGTCGACGAGGGTGCCCGTGTCGCCTCCCGGGGGGGCCACCGCCTCGACCTCACCCACGTCGAGTTCGAGCTGCTGTGCCGGCTCGTCCGCCGGCCGGGACGGGTGCTCACGACCACCCAGCTGTTGTCCGAGCTCTGGGGGTACAAGGGCTACAGCCGCAATGTGGTGGAGCGCCACGTGAGCGCCCTTCGACGCAAGCTCGAGGAGCACGGCCCCCGGTTGATCCACACCGTTCGCAGCAGCGGCTACGTGCTGCGCGGGTAGGGCGCCTTCCTGGCCGGAACGCGTGCGCGTTCGCGGCCGCAGCCCAGGCTGGCCCGCCTATGCCGCAGGAGTGCTGCTGACCACGTCCTCGTCGTCGTCGCAGCCGAAGCACGGCTGGGGCGGGACGACACGACCCATGCCCTCCCGTGCGAGGGCGGGGTCACCAGGCGAGGGGCCATGGAGATGCACGGCCCAGGGGTGCGAGCGGGTCCGCTTGCCTCGTCGCTGCGAGAGCTCGATTCCCGACCACACCGCCCAGCCCACGGGTACGAGGGCCCAGAAGCTGACCAGGCGGTACAACAGCGTCGCCGCCACCGCCCGGTCGACCGGCATGCCGTAGGCCACGAGCAGCGCGGCGAGACTGCCTTCGACGACGCCGAGGCCCCCGGGGGTGATCGGAAAGCTCGCCGCGATCTGGGTGAGTGTGTAGGCGACCAGGACGCCACGCCAGGGCACCCCTCCGCCGAGGGCCAGGATGCAGGCGGCCAGGGCGATGGCGTCCCAGACCCAGTTGGCCAGGGCCAGGCTGAAGGCCCCGAGCCACCCCAGCGGCGTCGGCCGGACGGTCAGGATCCTCGCCCACAGGCGCCCCAGGGTGTCCTCGACCGACTTCACCCGGCGATGCCGGGCTTCGGCCTCCCACAGGTGGCGGACCCGTGCCCGCAGCGCCGGCCAGTGGGCGAGCAGCAGGACGGCGAGGCCGGCGGCCACCGGAATGGCGGCCAGCACCGCGGCGAGGGGCCGCAGGTCGGCGACCGGACCCTTCGACCCGGCCACGAACGAACCCACCGCCACCAGGACGAAGAGGGCGAAGCTGGCCAGGGCGCCGGCGACCAGGATGACCCAGCCGGACAGGACCCGGTCGGCGCCGCGCCGGCGGAGCTGGCCGAAGGCCCAGGTCGCCGACCAGGCCGCCCCACCGGGAAGCGTCGTTCCCAGGGCGTTGCCGGCGAGGGTGATCTCCAGCATGGAGCGGAGGCGCATGCGGACCCCTCCGGCCCGCAGCAACCAGCGCTGCAGGCGGGCGAACACCACCATCGACCCGATCTCGGCGCCGACGGCCAGCACCATCCAGCGCCAGTCGAGTCGGGCGAGGATGTGGGATGCCGACGTCAGGTCGTTGCGACGGTCCACGAGCAGGGCCAGGGCAAGGGCCAACACGGCAACGCCGACCAGGTTGCGCAGCCAGTGCACCCGACGGGTGGAGGAGGGCGCCGCAGCCTCGATGGACATGCCACCTTCAACGGAAGGTTGACCGGTCATCTTCCATCACCCCCCCGGGACACCGGACTCTCTAGGGGTGCGACGGGGCGGGGGGTGCCCCCTCGAGCATGAAGGCGAGGTCGTCCTCGTAGCACCAGTACCAGTCCTCGCCCGGCTCGTAGGACCGAATGACGGGGTGGGAGATGGCGTTGAAGTGGCCGGTGGCGTGGCGGCCAGGGGAGTTGTCGCAGCAGCCGACGTGACCGCAACGCTGGCAGACACGGAGGTGGACCCAGTCGTGCCGGCCCGCTGCCAGGCAGTCCTCACAGCCGGTCGACGAGGGCTCGACATCCTGGATCTGGTCGAGATGGGCGCAAGTCTGTGGCATACGAGCCCCTCCTGGTACGAGTCACTCCCTGGTTACGGGTTGTCAACGATCGTAGCGGCGGACCCGTTTGCCACGGGCTCCCGTCTGGTCCAGGCTGGCCGCCGGACCAGCCAGGCGTCGCCGCCCGCCCGAACCCGGACCCGCCGGACGCGAGCGAGCGAGGCCGGAGGGAGGCATCCCGTGGATTGGCAGGCCTGGGCGCGAAGCTTCGAAGCCGTCGACGACCTCGACTCCTGGGTCGCCCTGTTCGCCGCAGACCGGGCCTTCCGGGATCCGGTGACGCCGTGGACCTCCGACATCCACGGTGTCGCCGAGCTGACCCGGAGCATCTTTCCGGACTGGACACAGCAGGTCGACAGCATCCGCGGCGGTGACCGCTGGGCGGTGTTCGAGTGGACGGGCCGCGGCACCTACCAGGGCCCAGGAGCCGAGGGCACCGCCGGTGTGGCCGTCGTGATGGAGGGCGCCACCGTCGTCGAGGTGGACGGATCGGGCAAGGTGACACGCTGGCGCGACTACCTCGACACCAATGAGTCCATCAACCAGATCCAAGCGGGCCTCGGAGCGTCGCCGGCATCGTCCTGAGCCGCTGGGCCGAGGTGGTCATCAGCGATCGGCGGCCGCTCCGACCAGTTTCGGCTCGACCTCGTCGCGCCACTGGGGCTCGGGCTCCATCGAGATGCGAGGCAGCCGTCGGTCGAGCCAGGACGGGAACCACCAGTTGGCCCGGCCGATCAGGAGCATGATGGCGGGTATCGCGACGCTGCGGATGATCACGGCGTCGACCAGGATGGCGGCGGCGAGGCCGAGGCCGAACTCCTTGATGACCCGCTCGCCTCCGAGGATGAACGATCCGAAGACCAGCACCATGATGGCGGCGGCCGCGGTGATCGTCCTTCCCGTGGCGGCGAGACCTCGGCGGACCGCCTCGTCGTTGTCGGACGTGCGCAGCCACTCCTCGTGGATCCGCGTCACCAGGAAGACCTCGTAGTCGGTCGACAGCCCGAACAGGATCGAGAACAACATCACCGGCAGGAACGCCTCGACGGGGCCGGTTCGGTTGACTCCGACGATCGACCCCAGCCAGCCCCACTGGAAGACGGCGGTGACGATGCCGAAGGCGGCGCCCGCCGACAGGAGGTTCATGATCGCGGCGGTGATCGGGATCACCACGCTGCGGAACACCACGACGAGCAGCAGCAGGGACAGACCCACGATCACGCCGACGAACACGGGGAGCTTGGAGCCGAGCACGTGGCTGAAGTCGGAGAAGATGGCCGTGTCGCCTCCGACGTACACCACGAGATGCGAGCCGGCGACGGCGGTCGGGACCACCTGGCTGCGGATGTGCTGGATGAGGTCGGCGGTCGCCGCGTCCTGGGGCGCCGACGTGGGGTAGGCGTCGACCAGCGCCACCTGGCCGCCACCCGGCGCGGGCAACAGCCGTACCGGGCTCACCCTGACCACGCCGGGCTGGCTCCGCACGGCGGCCACGACGCGCTGGAGCGCCGCCGCCTGTGCCGGGTCGCGCACCACCGTGGTCAGCTGGAGGGGGCCGTTGAAGCCTGGGCCGAAGCCCGCGGCCAGCAGGTCGTAGGCCTGGCGGGTGGTCGTCGTCGTGGGGTCGTTGCCCTGGTCGGACGCGCCGAGTCGCAGCGAGAAGAACGGCAGGGCCAGGAC
>JBPYEZ010000173.1:0-6399 GCA_051984395.1 Acidimicrobiales bacterium
GCCAGTGGTACGTCGTCCACACCTACGCCGGCTACGAGAACAAGGTGAAGTCCAACCTCGAGAGCCGGATCTCGTCGATGAACATGGAGGACCGGATCTACGAGGTCGTGATCCCCATGGAGGACGTCGTCGAGTTCAAGGGCGGCCGCAAGGTCGTGGTGCAGAAGAAGGTCTTCCCCGGCTATCTCCTCACCCGCTGCGACCTCGACGACGAATCCTGGTCGGTCGTGCGCAACACGCCCGGAGTGACCGGGTTCGTGGGCCCAGGCACCAAGCCGACGCCGCTGTCACGGCGCGAGGTGGAGAGCATCCTGCAGGTCAAGCCGGAAGGCGCCGAGGGTGTCAAGAAGACCCGACCCCGCCTCGAGCACGAGGTCGGGGAGACCGTCCGCGTCAGGGAGGGTCCGTTCGCCGACTTCTCGGGACAGATCGCCGAGATCAACGAAGACCAGCTCAAGCTCAAGGTGCTCGTCAACATCTTCGGACGTGAGACCCCGGTCGAGCTCGAGTTCAGCCAGGTCGCCAAGCTCTAGTTCGGCGGGGAGGAAAGGGACCCTCAGTGGCCAGAAGGCGTGTCGTCGCCATCGTGAAGATCCAGCTGCCGGCCGGGCAGGCCACGCCCGCGCCCCCGGTGGGGACCGCCCTCGGTCCGCACGGCGTGCAGACCATGGAGTTCTGCAAGCAGTACAACGCGGCCACCGAGGCCCAGCGGGGCACCATCGTTCCGGTCGAGATCACGATCTTCGAGGACCGGTCCTTCACGTTCATCCTCAAGACGCCGCCGACACCGGTGCTGCTACGACAGGCCGCCGGCGCCGAGAAGGGAGCGACGACGGCAGGCAAGGAGCTCGTCGGGACCATCACCGACTCCCAGCTGGCCGAGATCGCCAAGGTGAAGATGCCCGACCTCAATGCCAACGACCTGGAGTCGGCGAAGCGTCAGATCGCCGGCACGGCCCGGTCGATGGGCATCACCGTGGCCCGATAGGAGGCTGACGATGGCATCGAGAGGCAAGCGCTACACCGACGTGGGCCGGCGGTTCGACGGCCAGCGCCTGCACACACCCGCCGACGCAGTCGACCTGGTGAAGACGCTGGCGACGGCGCGCTTCGACGAGACCGTCGAGCTGGCGGTACGCCTCGGGGTCGACCCCCGTCGAGCCGATCAGATCGTCCGCGGCACGGTGAGCCTGCCAGCGGGCACGGGCAAGGCCGTACGGGTGGCGGTCTTCGCCACCGGCGACGCCGCCGCCGAGGCCCGGGAGGCCGGCGCCGACGTGGTCGGCGGAGCCGAGCTGGCCGCCCGGGTGCAGAACGAGGGATTTCTCGATTTCGACGTTGCCATCGCGGCGCCCGACATGATGGGCCAGGTGGGTCGGCTGGGCCGGATCCTCGGGCCCCGAGGGCTCATGCCCAACCCCAAGACGGGCACGGTCACCCCTGAGGTGGGGCGCGCCGTGGTCGAGTTCAAGGGGGGACGGGTGGAGTACCGGACCGACAAGGTGGGCAACATCCACGTGCCGATCGGCAAGGCCTCCTTCGACCGGTCCCAGCTCCTGTCGAACATGCGGGCCGTCATCGAGGAGCTGCAGCGAGCCAAGCCGGCAGCAGCCAAGGGGCGCTACATCCGGTCGGTGACCCTCGCCTCCACCATGGGGCCGGGCGTCCGGGTCGACCCCAACCGGCTCCGCATCGACGACGAGGAGCTCGCCGTACCCGCGTAGTAGCCTGTCCGGTACAACCGATCGCCGGTCGCCGCAGACATCCGGTGCGCCTGGACAGGGCGCTGAAAGGGCTGAGGCCCGCCTGACGAGGCGAACCCTCGAGCACACGGGGGCATTCGTCGCTGTAGGCCGCGATGGAGATGCTCGAGGAGGAGCGCGATGGAGAACCCGAGGGCCGAGAAGGTCGCCCTGGTCGACGAGGTGCGGACGCGCTTGTCCTCGTCGAGCGCGGCCATCCTGACCGAGTACCGCGGGCTGAAGGTCTCCGAGCTGGCCGTGCTGCGTCGTGCCCTGCGCCAGGCGGGGGGCGAGTACAAGATCTACAAGAACACCCTCGTGCGCTTCGCCGTGCGGGACCTCGGCCTCCAGAACCTCGAGCCGCTGGTGGAGCGGCCGACCGCCATCGCCTTCGTGGATGGCGACGCCGCGTCGGTGGCCAAGGCGCTCCGGGACTTCGCCCGCACCAACCCTCACCTCGTCGTCAAGGGCGGCCTCCTGGGCCAGAACGTCCTGACCGCGTCCGACGCCGGCGCGCTGGCCGAGCTGCCGTCCCGGGAAACCATGCTGGCCCAGATCGCCGGCGCCCTCGCCGCCCCGATGCAGCAGTTCGCCAGCCTTCTCCAGGCCCTCCCCCAGAACCTCGCCTACGGCCTCCGGGCCCTTCTGGAGGAGCGTGGAGGCGTACCGGAGACGCCGGAGGGCGCTGAGGGGACGCCCCCCTCGGCTGACGCCAGTTCTGACGAAACTGGCGCCACCCCAGGCGACGTCCCCTCGAGTCCCTCGGCCGATCCGGAGGCGAAACCAGCGGCGGACAGCGCCGCGAGTGGATCCCCGGAGGGCGAGCCCGAGGGGACCGCACACGAGGAGCCCGCAGCCGCATCCAGCCCCACCAACGAAGCCGGCGAGGAGAACGCCCCGCAGGAGACGACCGAGAGCGCAGAGTGAGCCGGACGAGCGGACCGGCGGCGATTTCGTAGAACGCCGCCGAGGCGCTCGCCCGGATCACCGGCGAGGAACGAGAGAACGAGAAGCAAGGAGCAAACGACGATGGCAACCAAGGAAGAGATCCTCGACGGGATCGCATCCATGACCGTGCTGGAGCTGAGCGAGCTGCTCAAGGAGTTCGAGGAGCGCTTCGGGGTCACGGCGGCGGCGCCCGTGGCGGTGGCCGCGCCGAGCGGTCCTGCCGCGGGAGGCGACGGAGCCGCGGCGGCCGAGGAGGAGAAGGACGAGTTCGACGTCATCCTCACCTCGGCGGGCGACAAGAAGATCCAGGTCATCAAGGAGGTGCGGACCCTCACCAACCTCGGCCTCAAGGAGGCCAAGGACCTGGTGGACGGCGCTCCCAAGCCGGTCCTGGAGAAGGTGGCCAAGGAGGAGGCCGAGAAGGCCAAGGCCCAGCTCGAGGGGGCGGGGGCAGCGATCGAGGTCAAGTGACGGGCGGCCCCGGCCACCCCGAGCGGGGGCCCACCCGGGCGGGCTACCCCACTGCTTGACCTGGATGGGGCCTGCGCTCTAGCGTCGCGTTGCGGCCCCCCCTGCAGGGGTTGTAATCTCCTGCGCTCGCTTATAGGCTAGAGGGTTGCCGTGCCCGCCCATCACGTCCCTTCGGCTCTGAACGCTTGATGGGGCGCGCCGCCGCGCCCCTGTCCGCCGGCCCCAGCGCCGAACTGCGCCTCAAAGAGGAGTAGGTCTTGCCCTCTCGTTCCACCGTCCCGGAGCGTCGCTTCTCCTTCGCCAACCTCGACGAGGTCCTGCCCCTGCCGGACCTGGTCGCCATCCAGCGGGACTCGTTCCGGTGGTTCCTCGACAGGGGGCTGGCGGAGACGTTCCGCGATATCAGCCCGATCGAGGACTTCACCGGCCAGCTCCGGCTGGAGCTCGAGTTCGATCCCGCCGATCAGGATCTCCGCCCTCCTCCGAAGTTCTCGATGGAGGAGTGCAAAGAGAAGGACATGACCTACGCCGCGCCCATCTTCGTGCGGGCTCGGTTCATGAACGCCACCACGGGTGAGATCAAGGAGCAGACCGTCTTCATGGGGGACTTCCCGATGATGACGGACAAGGGCACCTTCATCGTCAACGGGACCGAGCGGGTCGTGGTCAGCCAGCTCGTGCGCTCACCGGGCGTCATCTTCCAGCCCGGCCGTGACGCCAAGACCATCGTGACCGGGACCATCCACCCCTACCGGGGGGAGTGGATCGAGTTCGACGTGGAGGCCAAGCCGGGCAAGGACATCACCGCCGGCACCCGCGTGGCCCGCAAGCGCCGGCTCTCGCTCTTTGTGCTCCTGCGGGCGCTCGGCTACGAGGACGAGGCCTTCCTCGGCCGCTTCGTTCGTCACTTCGATTTCCTCGAGGGCCAGTGGGAGCGGGAGCGAGAGCTCGCCCCGAGCCGCGACGAGGCGCTGCTGGAGATCTACAAGCGGGCCCGTCCCGGTGAGCCCCCGTCGGTGGAGTCGGCCCGGGCCTATTTCGAGAACGCCTTCTTCAACCCGAAGCGCTCGGACCTGACCCGGGTCGGTCGCTACAAGCTCAACCGCAAGCTCGGACCGGAGATCGAGCGGATCTCCGAACTGCTCGACATCGATCTCGAGCGCCCGGCCGAGGGCCAGGGTGTGCTCAGCCCCAGCGAGATGCTGGCGGCGTCGACCTACATGCTCCACCTCGCCAACGGCGAGCCCGGCTACCGCCTGGACGATCAGGACCACTTCGCCAACCGCCGCATCCGCTCGGTTGGAGAGCTCATCCAGAATCAGGTCCGCGTGGGGCTGTCCCGGATGGAGCGGGTCGTCCGCGAGCGCATGACGACCCAGGACGTCGAGGCCATCACCCCGCAGACGCTGATCAACATCCGCCCGGTGGTCGCCGCCATCAAGGAGTTCTTCGGCACCAGCCAGCTCAGCCAGTTCATGGACCAGCACAACCCGCTGTCCGGCCTGGCCCACAAGCGGCGCCTGTCGGCCCTCGGGCCCGGTGGCCTCTCCCGTGAGCGGGCCGGCTTCGAGGTCCGCGACGTGCACACGTCCCACTACGGGCGGATGTGCCCGATCGAGACGCCAGAGGGTCCGAACATCGGTCTGATCGGCGCCCTGGCCACCTACGGCCGGGTGAACGAGTACGGCTTCATCGAGACGCCCTACCGCCGGGTGGTCGACGGCCGGGTGACGGAGGAGATCGTCTACCTCGCCGCTGACGAGGAGGAGGAGCACGTCATCGCCCAGGCCAACGCGGCCCTGGAGGGTGACCAGATCGCCGAGGAGCGGGTCCTGGTCCGCCGGGGCCCGCAGGGCGCTGGCGTGCGGGTGGGCGCCACCGACACCTCCTACGGGAGCACGAGCGAGATCGACTACGTGCACCCGTCCGAGGTCGACCTCATGGACGTCTCCCCCAAGCAGATCGTCTCGGTGTCCACGGCCCTCATCCCCTTCATCGAGCACGACGACGCCAACCGGGCGCTGATGGGCGCCAACATGCAGAAGCAGGCCGTCCCCCTCGTGGTCCCCGAGGCCCCGTTCATCGGCACCGGCGTCGAGGGCCGGGCGGCACGTGACGCCGGTGACGTGGTCCTCGCCGAGGGCGAGGGCACAGTGACCGAGGTGACGGGCGACCACGTCGTCGTCGAGTACACGGGCCGCCACCGTGAGGGCGGAGAGTCCGGCCGCAAGGTGCACCGGCTGGCCAAGTTCCGCCGTTCCAACCAGAACACCTGCATCAACCAGCGCTCGGTCGTCGCCGAGGGCCAGAAGGTCGCCTTCGGCGACGTCCTGGCCGACGGTCCCTCGACCGATCAGGGTGAGCTGGCCCTGGGCAAGAACCTTCTCGTCGCCTTCATGCCGTGGGAGGGCTACAACTTCGAGGACGCCATCATCCTGTCGGAGCGTCTGGTGCGCGACGACGTGCTGACCTCGATCCACATCGAGGAGCACGAGGTGGACGCCCGGGACACCAAGCTCGGCGCCGAGGAGATCACGAGGGACATCCCCAACCTGTCCGAGGAGATCCTCAAGGATCTCGACGACCGGGGCATCATCCGCATCGGTGCCGAGGTCGATGCCGGCGACGTCCTGGTCGGGAAGGTCACGCCGAAGGGCGAGACCGAGCTCACCCCCGAGGAGCGCCTGCTGCGCGCCATCTTCGGCGAGAAGGCCCGCGAGGTGCGCGACACCAGCCTCAAGGTCCCCCACGGCGAGTCCGGGAAGGTCATCGACGTCCGGGTCTTCTCCCGGGAGGATGCCCACGAGCTGCCGCCCGGGGTCAACCAGCTCGTCCGGGTCTACGTGGCCCAGAAGCGCAAGATCTCCGAGGGTGACAAGCTGGCCGGCCGCCACGGCAACAAGGGCGTGATCTCCAAGATCCTGCCGGTCGAGGACATGCCCTTCCTCACCGACGGCACGCCGGTCGACATCATCCTCAATCCGCTCGGGGTGCCGAGCCGGATGAACGTCGGCCAGGTGCTCGAGTCCCATCTCGGCTACGCCGCCCGCTGGGGCTGGGACGGCGACGGCGACGGCCAGGTCGGCGGGGGCCGCCGTGCGGACGTCCAGCACGCCAACGGCAAGGCCGGGCTGACGAACGGGACGGCGAAGACGCGGCCCCGCACCGAGCCCGAGGTCTGGGTCTCCACCCCGGTGTTCGACGGGGCTCATTGGGACGAAGCGGACGACGCCGGTCG
>JBPYEZ010000174.1:0-8546 GCA_051984395.1 Acidimicrobiales bacterium
TGACGACCGAGTTGATGCACGAGGACTTGCCGGCGCCGGTGGCGCCGGCGATGAGCACGTGCGGCATCTCGGCCAGGTTCACCATCACCGGCCGCCCGGCGATGTCGCGGCCCAGGGCCACCTCGAGCGGATGCACGGCCCGCCGGGCCTCGTCGGAGCCGAGGATGTCGGCCAGTGCCACCAGCTGGCGCTGGCGGTTGGGCACCTCGACGCCGATCGCCGAGCGCCCCGGAATGGGTGCCAGGATCCGGACGTCCGGTGAGGCCATGGCGTAGGCGATGTCCTTGGACAGGCTCGTGACCCTGGCCACCTTGACGCCAGCGCCGAGCTCGAGCTCGTAGCGGGTCACGGTCGGACCCACCGTCATCCCCACCAGCCTCGTGGCGACACCGTGGGCAGCGAGGGCGTCCTCGAGCATCCTGCCTGCGGCCTCGACCTGGCGGCGGTCGACCTTCTGCGCCTGGCTGGCGCTCAGCAGCCGTGGGGGCGGCAGCGACCACGAGCCCACCGTCGGACCCAGCTCCATGCGGAGCTGCTCGGCCGACCCGCCGCCATCACGGTCCCGACCGGCGCTGAAGGAGGGGGCGCTGGCGGCGGCCGCGGCAATCGATGCCGCTGCCGAGCGCCGGTCCTCGGACGACTCGCCATCGGCGGGCGGCGCCATCGCCGCCGCGGTCCCGCCGTCGAGGGACGACACGGCGGCCTCCGGTTCGTCGCCGTCGCTGGCGCCCTCGTCATCATCGGCGTCGGCGTCGGCCGAACCACCGGCGGCCGCCGGGCTCGGCGGCCGGCCGTCGCCCGTACCGCGTGCGTGGGCGCCGCGCCGGTGACCCCGACCGTCGGCAGCGACGGTGGTCACCGTCTCCACCGCCCGGCGTCCCAATTGGCCCAGCGCGGCCACGCCACCGGCGAGGGCCATCGTGGCTTCGCGCACGGTGGTGCCGGTCAGCGTCAGCAGCCCCAGCACCAGCGCCGTGGCCAGCACGATCGATGCGCCCCAGGTGGCGAGGGCGAGGTGGAGGGGGTAGCCGATGCCCGCGCCCACATAACCGCCCGCGTCCTTCAGCGTGGCGACGTTGTCGGCGAGGCGGGGAGCACCAGCGGCGAGATCGGCCAACCCGCTGACCGACACCAGGACGAGAGTCGCCCCCACGACGGTCCGGGTCGGCTCGGACTCGACCTCCTCTCCCTCACGCATGAGCACCAGGCCGCCCACCACGAGCCCCGGCGGCAGGAACACGACCCCCCACCCGAGGATCGACCGGCCGGTGTGGTCGAGCACCCGGCCCGCGGGCCCGAGGAGGTTGCCGTACACGGCGAGTGCGGCGAGCACCCCGGCGACCAGCAGCACCAGCCCCCAGACGTCGGCCGGCTGACGCAGCATGCGCCCGATGACGTCGGTGAAGCCGGCAGCCGTGTGAGCACCGCGCGACGGCCCGCGGCGCGACCTGGACCCCCCGGTGAACAGGCGGCCGATGGACGCCCCGAGGCCCCGACGTCTGCGCCGGGATCGGCGGGTTCTGCGCCTCGTTTGCCCCGTCGGGCGGCGTTTCGTAGTGGTCACAACGACCACAACGGTAACACCAGCCCCACCAGCCACCGTGGCCCCACGAGCCCCAGCACCGCTCCTTGACCCGCTCCTAGCCCTCCATCACCACGGGGACGATCATGGGCCGCCGACGGGTGCGCTCGCCGACGATCCGGCCCATGGCGGAGCGCACGTGACGGCGCAGCGTGTTGTGATCCGTGGCCCCTTCCTCGACCGCCTCCTCCAGGCTCGCCTGGACGGCGGCGCGAGCGTCCTCCAGGAGACTCTCGGCCTCGGGTGCGTGCACCCATCCGCGGGTGATGATCTCCGGGCCGGTGAGCAGGCGGCCCGCCTGACCGTCCATGGTGACCACGACCACGATCACCCCCTCCTCGGACAGCGCCCGCCGGTCGCGCAGGACCCCGTGGCCGACGTCACCCACGATGCCGTCGACGTAGAGGTAGCCGGCCGGCACCTGGCCGGTCCTGGCGATCGCGCAGTCGTCCACGGTCACGACGTCTCCGTCCTCGCACAGCAGGACCTTGGACTCGTCGATGCCCATGCCGGTGGCGAGTCGGGCGTGATGGGTGAGGTGGCGGAACTCCCCGTGGACCGGGATGAAGGCCTCGGGCTTGGCCACGGCGAGCATGGTCTGGAGCTCCCCCTGCTTGCCGTGACCGCTGGCGTGGATCTCGGCCTGATCGGAATGGACCACGTCGGCGCCCAGCCGGTACAGGCCGTCGATCACCTTGGCCACCGCCCACTCGTTGCCGGGAATGGCGTTGGCGCTGATGATGACCAGATCTCCCTGCCCCACCCGCAACCACTTGTTCTCCCCCGCCGCCATGAGCGCCAGCGCCGACATCGGCTCTCCCTGCGAGCCGGTCGACACGACGCAGACCTGAGCTGGGTCGAACTCGTCCAGTCGCTCGATGTCGATCAGGGCGTGATCGGGCAGCTGGAGCACGCCGAGCTGACGGGCCAGGGCGACGTTCTTGCCCATGGACCGTCCGAGCGTGGCGACGTAGCGGCCGCTTCGGATGGCGGCGTCACACACCTGCTGGACCCTGTGCACGTGGCTGGCGAAGCAGGCGATGATGATGCGCTTGTCGCGGTGCTCTTCGAACAGGCCTCGAAGGGCCACGCCGACGGCCGACTCGCTGGACGTGTAGCCGGGCTCCTCGGCGTTGGTGGAGTCGGACAACAGCAGGCGGATGCCGTGCTCGGACGCGATGGCGCCGATTCGCGACAGGTCGGTATGGCGACCGTCGACGGGGGCGAGATCGAGCTTGAAGTCTCCCGAATGCAGCACGACCCCCTGCGCGGTGTGGAAGGCGGTGGCGAAGCCGTGGGGAACAGAATGGGTCACCGGGATGAACTCGACGTCAAAGGGGCCGATGCGGCGGCGCTCGCCGTCCAGGACCGGGATCAGCTCCGCCCTGGACAGCATCCCGGCCTCCTCGATGCGATTGCGGGCCAGGCCGAGGGTCAGGGCCGAGCCGTAGACGGGCAGCGCCAGGTCCCGCAGCAGATAGGCCAGGCCGCCCATGTGATCCTCGTGCCCGTGGGTGAGTATGCAGGCCTCGACCCGGTCTGCGTTCTCCCGCAGGTAGGTGAAGTCCGGCAGCACCAGATCGACGCCGGGCATCTCCATGTTGGGGAACATGAGCCCGCAGTCGAGCAGCAGGATGCGACCTTCCACCTCGATGCAGGCGCAGTTGCGACCGATCTCCCCCAGCCCGCCCAGGAAGGTGATCCGGACGGGATCAGCCAACGGGCTCTCGAGCCGGACTGCCCGCCCGCGGTCGGGCGCGCAGGCCAGCCAGCACGTCGGCCGCCCGCTCGTCGAGCGACGCGGACGCCGGTCCCATGGGAAGCCGGCACTGGCCCCCGGGCAGCCCGAGCCGGCGCATGACGGCCTTCGCCGGCAGTGGGTTGGGCGCGTCCTCGGTGCTGACGAAGGCGTAGGAGGTCATCAGGTCGGCGTTGAGCAATCGGGCTCCTTCGACGTCGCCGGCGCCGAAGGCGGTGACCATCTCGCCGATCTCCGGCCCCGCCCAGTGGCTGACGACGCTGATGACGCCCGACGCGCCCACGGCGAGCAGGGCGAGGTTGAGGGGATCCTCCCCGCTGTAGAGATCGAAATCCGCAGGAGCCTCGGCCAGCAGCCGGGCCGACCCGACGACGTCGCCCGCCGCGTCCTTCACCCCGACCACGTTGGGAACGTCGCGCGCCAGCCCGAGCAGGGTGTCCTGGGCGACCTTGCGACCGGTGCGAACGGGGATGTCGTACACGAGCACAGGGAGGGAGGTGGCGCCGGCCACCGCCCGGAAGTGCGCGGCCAGCCCGGCCTGCGACGGACGGTTGTAGTAGGGCGTCACCGCGAGGATGCCCGCCACCCCCGCCACCTCGGCCAGCTTCGTCAGCTCGACGGAGTGCCGCGTGTCGTTCGTGCCCGAGCCGGCGATGACCGGCACCGTCACCGACTCGGCGACGACCCGCCACAGCTCGGCCTTCTCGTCGTTGGACAGCACCGTGCCCTCTCCGGTCGTGCCGGCCACCAGGAGCGCGTCGCTGCCGTGGTCGACCAGCCAGCGGGCAAGGGCCGCAGCTCCGTCCAGGTCGAGCGCGTAGCGGTCATCGAACGGCGTCACCATCGCCGTGATCACCGCGCCGAAACGGCCTGAACGGGCCATCTGCGCACCTCCTCCCGCAAGGCTCCCCTCCGACCCTACCCCAAGGCCCGTGCCGAACCAGGGAGGAATACCGGTGCCGGCCGTCCCGGCCGGGCGCGCCTACGCCGGGCGCTTGTCGCCCTGGGCCAGGGCGAAGGCCTCGTACTCCTCGCCGGTGTCGGCCCAGCTCTCGAAGGCGATGACGCCGAGCTCGGTGAACCGCTGGCGCAGCCAGCCGTCGGCGGCGTCGAGCAGTCCCAGCTTCTTGCAGTTGGGGACGATCTTGGCGAACAGCATGGACTGGAAGGCCGTCCGGTCCGGCGCCTGCATGACGAGGGGCACGATCTCCTTGACCGGCACGCCCATGCGCTCCCACACCTCCTGCTGCAGGAAACGGTCGCGCATGCGCACCGCAGCCTCGAAGGCGAACTCCTGACGCTCCCTGATCTCCGCCGTGCTCAGCTGCTCGTAGTACTCCTGCAGGCTGAGCACACCGAAGGCGACGTGACGGGCCTCGTCGGCCATCACGTACTTGAGCAGCTGCTTGAGGAGTGGTTCGGTCGTGAAGCTGTGGATGAACCCGAACGCCGCCAGCGCCAGCCCCTCGACCATGATCTGCATCCCGAGATAGGTCATGTCCCAGCGGCTGTCGGCGATGATGTCGTCGAGCAGCATCCGCAGGTGGGCGTTGATCGGATAGTGACCGGACAGCTTCGTGTCGAGGTACCTGGCGAACACCTCGACGTGGCGAGCCTCGTCCATCACCTGCGTGGAGGCGTAGTACTTGGCGTCGATCCAGGGCACCGACTCGACGATCTTGGCCGTGCACACGAGCGCTCCCTGCTCGCCGTGCATGAACTGCGACAGCGTCCAGTTCTGGCTCTCGATGCCGAGCCGGACCCAGTCCTCGTCGGTCCAGCTGGCGAAGGGCGTGCCGGAGACGTCCATGCCCTGAGCGAAGCCGCCGGTCGCGGCGGCGTTGGCGACGACGACGGACTCCTGGTCGACGTCGGTGTCCCACGGCAGGTCGGTCTCGCCGTTCCACATGGCGCCCTTGGCCTTCTCGTAGAGACGGGTGAGCTTGGGACGGGCACCTTTCTCGTAGTCCCAGGTGAAGATGGCGTCGGCGTTGTCGGCCACGGCGTGGACCGCCTGGTCCACGTCGGTGTTGGTGATCGACAGGATCGCCTCGATGTCGTTCACGTCGCTGCGGCCGATGAGCTCCTCGTTGGTGGCCATGTGACTTCCTCCTGGGGGATCAGCTGATGGGTCGGGCCTGCACCTGGGCGTCGACCGACGCCCGGATGCCGGGCAGCACGAAACTGCGGACGAGCCGCCGGACCGAGGCGGGGTCGGCGATGTCGACGCCTTCACTCGGCGAGGCGGCGTAGGAGATCACGATGCGGGTCACCCACTCGCCCACACGGTTGGCCTCCTCGGGCCCGAGCCACCGGGCCAGGTAGGGCGAGGCGAAGGTCGCCGCCCGGGTCAGCACCCGCTCCGCCCGGGCGAAGGAGATCTGGGGAAGGATCACCTCGGGCTCGTGGGCGACGAGGAACCCCAGGGCGGGATGGCGTGTGATCCGGGCGCCGGTCTCGCTCATGCCCGCGACCAGCAGGTCCTCGAGGTCCGTGGCTGCCGTCAGGCGGTCGTCGAGGGCGGCGAAGAGCCGGCTCAGCTCGACCTCGACCACGGTCTCGAGCACGGCGTCCTTGCCCCCGGGGAAGAGCCGATAGACGGTCGCCCGGCTCCAGCCCGCCTCGCGGGCGACGTCGTCGAGCGTCGTCTTCGCTACGCCCCAGCGGGCGATGCAGCGCAGGGTGGCGTCGACGACGCGCAGCTCCTGGGCGCTGCGTCGGGGTGCGCGATCACTCACCGCCTCTGCCGTCGCCTCGGGCAGCACACCGGTCGCGGTCACCAGTGAGACATTCTTTCACAGTTCGTCTCATCGTCAAGATGGTCTCATTGTGTCATCCGTCACGTCCCTCGGGGCCGGCACCGGGTGGATGGCGGCCAGCACCTCGGTGCGGACCAGCTCCTCGACCTGGGTCCGATCCGAGAGGTCCCACCGGCCTGGTGACCCGGTGAAGGACAGCAGCATGCGGGCCACGAAGTCGGCCGCCTCCTCGGGGTCGAGGCCGGCTGCCCGGGCGTGGTCCTCCATGTGCGGCATCAGGAAGGCCCGGATGTAGCCGATGATCCGGGTGCTCTCCACCGTCAGCTGGGGCAGGAGGCGATCAGGCTCGGTCTGGAGGATCTTCTGGAGCACCTCGTGCTCCTCGACAGCCTGGTGGGCGAAGAACAGCGCCTCCCTCAGCAGCTCGTCGAGGCCCTCGGCCTCGCCCACGGCTGCCGCCAAGCGGTCGAAGAACCGCGATGCCTCCCAGGCGATCACCTCGGCCACCAGCTGGTCCCGCCCCCCGGGGAAGTAGCGGTAGATCGTGGCCCGCGCCATGCCCGAGGCCCGGGCCGCGTCCTCGACGGTCGTCTTGGCCAGCCCGTACCGGGCGACGCAGGTGTAGGTCGCCTCCAGGATCCGCAGTCGGGCGTCGCCGGCCACGACCAACCCTACCGGGGACATCCGGCGGCGACGGCGCCGTGCCGAGGGCCGTGCCGGCTCAGGACTCTCCGAGGCCGAGCAGTGAATCGAGGCCGAGGGTGAGACCGGGCCGCTCCGCCACCGACTTGACGGCCAACAGCACGCCCGGCATGAACGACGTGCGGTCGTAGGAGTCGTGGCGGATCGTGAGGGTCTGGCCCGCCGCCCCCAGGATGACCTCGTGGTGGGCGACGAGGCCACGGAGCCGAACCGCGTGCATGTGGATGCCGCCGGGGCCGCTCGCGCCCCGGCTGCCCTTCACCACCTCGGTTCTGGTCGGGTCCTCGCCCCAGTCACCGGCGCCGGACGCCTGGCGCGACTTGGACATCCCCTCGGCGACGCGCAGCGACGTCCCCGAGGGGGCGTCGAGCTTGGCGTCGTGGTGAAGCTCGACGATCTCGGCCGTGTCGACGTAGGGGGCGGCCAGCACGGCGAAGCGGGTCATGAGCGCGGCGCCGATGGCGAAGTTGGCCGACAGCACACAGTTCGACGAGCCCGAGAACAGACGTTCCAGCTCGACGACGTCGTCTCCGGTGAATCCCGTCGTCCCCACCACGGCGTGCACCCCATTGGCTGCGCACCACCGGAGGTTCTCGCGGGCCGCCCCGACCTCGGTGAAGTCCACGGCCACCTGGGTCTCGGCCCGGACGAACGCCTCGGCGTCGCCTTCCACCTGGACGTCGGACCCCTCCACCCCGGTCACCTGGTAGATGTCGATGCCGGCCAGGCGGGGGTCCACCGCCGCCACCAGCTCGAGGTCGGGATCGTCGGCGACCGCCCGGCACACCGTCGAGCCCATGCGACCTCCAGCGCCGAACACCCCGACTCGCATGCCTGCACCCTAACGAACGGCGGCGACCAGGTCCGTCTCCCCGAACGGGCCGAGGACGACCACCGTGCGGGGTCCACCGAGCACGCGTCGAGCGGCGGCACCGACCTGGCCCACCGTCACGGCGTCGATCCGGGCCAGGAGGTCGTCGATGCTCAGGACCTCGTGATGGAGGAGGAGGCTGCGCCCGATCCGGCTCATGCGGGCGGCGGAGTCCTCGAGGGCGAGCAGGGTCTCGGCCCGCAGGTGGCCTCGCGCCACGTCGAGCTCGTGGTCCGTGATCCCGTCCGTCACCAGGTGATCGAGCTCCACCGTGACCAGCTCGAGCACCTCGCGGACCCGGCTCGGCGTGGTGCCCACGTACACGGCCAGCGACCCTGTGTCCTCGTAGGCGACCCGATCGGAGTACACGGAGTAGGCGAGCCCGCGCCGCTCCCGTACCTCCTGGAAGAGCCGGCTCGACACGCTGCCACCGAGGGCATGGTCGAGAACGGCCAGCGCCCATCGCTCAGGGTCGTGGCGGTCGGGCGCCCGCACCCCGACGACCAGGTGCGCCTGCTCTGTCGACCGGGGAACGACGACCGAGGGCTCACCCCCGGCCTCTGGCGCGGTGCGGCGGGGCGGTGTACCTCCGGTCACGCCCGCGAACCGGGCCTCGATGCCGGCCGCCACCTGGTCGTGGTCGACGGCGCCGGCAGCGGCGACGACCATGTTGGCCGGCCGGTAGTGCTGGTCGAAGAACCGCCGCACGTGACCGGTCGCCATGGCCTCGATGCTGTCCTGGGTTCCCAGTACCTCCCGACCGAGCGGGTGGCTTGGGAACAAGGCCGCCGCGAACCGGTCGTAGACGAGGTCGGCCGGCTCGTCGCCGTGCATCAGGATCTCCTCCAGGATCACCTGGCGCTCGGCCTCGAG
>JBPYEZ010000175.1:0-18018 GCA_051984395.1 Acidimicrobiales bacterium
CTGAGCACCACCCGGCCGTCGATCGCTTCCACCTCGCCAGTATGGCGAAGGGGTGTAACGCCTCAGCGGATGCGTGTCTCAGCATCGACGCAGCGCTCATCCGTCCGCCGACCGACCGGCCGGCGTCTAAGGTTCGGCCATGCGCCACGGTGTGATCATCGACGTCTCGAGGCCCATCGACGAGGTGGTGGGCCAGGTGGCCAGGCTCGCCGAGCGGGGCGTGGCGACCGCCTGGTCCTCACAGATCTTCAGCTACGACGCCCTTACACTGCTCGCCGTCGTGGGTCGGGAGGTACCGGGCATCGAGCTGGGGACCGCGGTCGTCCCCACCTACCCCCGCCATCCGGTGATGCTGGCCGCCCAGGCACTCACCACCCAGGCGGCGACGGGCGGACGGTTGGTGCTCGGGATCGGGCTCTCACATCAGATCGTCATCGAGGGCATGTTCGGTTACTCGTTCGACCGGCCGGCGCGTCACATGCGGGAGTACCTGTCGGCACTCATGCCGTTGCTCGGTGGGCAACAGGTCTCGTACAAGGGCGAGACGCTGAGCACCAACACCATGGCGCCGCTCGACGTGAAGGTCGACGAGCCGCCGCCGGTCCTCGTGGCCGCGCTCGGACCTACCATGCTGAAGCTCGCCGGCCAGCTCGCCGACGGTACCGTGACGTGGATGACCGGTCCCGCCACGATCGCGTCACACGTCGTGCCCTCGATCACCAGGGCCGCGGCGGACGCTGGGCGACCCGCGCCCCGCGTCGCCGTCGGGCTGCCCGTGTCGGTCACCTCGGACGTCGACCGGGCGAGGGAGAACGCCGACCGCACGTTCGCCATCTACGGCCAGCTCCCGTCGTACCGGGCCATGCTCGATCGCGAGGGCGCCGAAGGACCCGCCCAGGTCGCCCTCGTCGGCGACGAGGAGACCGTGGCCAAGCAGATCGGTGCGATCGCGGCAGCGGGCGCGACCGACTTCAGCGCCGCGCCGTTCGGCTCCTCGGACGAGATCCGCCAGACCATCGGCCTCATCGCCGCCCTGGCCAAGGGCTGAGGTCCGCCCGCTCGCCTGGCGTCCGGCGCACCCGAGCGCCGCTGGAGAACGGGGGATACCGGTCAACCGGGTCGGATCGAGCGGGATTCTGTACTATGCCCAGAGAGGCCACTGGGGCCAAGGGGAGGAGTAAACGATATGGCTGATCCTCAGGGGGCCGCGGCAGCGCAGCCCTGGGAGCAGCGGGGCGTCGCGGGCCAGGCGACGGGTGTCGTCGGAAGGACGACCTCGCCAGGCAAGCAGATCCTGCTGACGATCGTCACGATCGGCATCTGGGCGTACGTGTGGGTGTACCGCACGCACGAGGACATCAAGTTGTACACCGGGGAAGGTGTCGGCGGGGGTCTCGGTGTCGTGATCTTCTTCTTCATCAGCCCCGTCACCTACTTCCTCGTCGCCAACGAGATCGAGACCAAGCTGTACGAGCGCGACCGGGTCGAGTCGCCTGTTCGCACCATCCAGGGGTTGTGGTTCCTCCTGCCTCTCGTGGGAAGCCTGATCTGGTACATCAAGATGCAGCGGGCGCTCAACGACTACTGGGTCAGCAAGGGAGCCCAGCTGCCCGAGTGATCGATCGAGGATCGTTCCCGCAACGCCGCGGGACCCAGATCCGAAAAAGGCCGGCTCCACCCTCGGGGTGGAGCCGGCCTTTTTGCTGTGACCGGTTGTCTGTTACCGGTTGTCTGTTACTGATGCAGGGCCTGAGCCGCCTGGGCGAGGGAGTCCTCCCATGCCCAGTTGATCTCGAAGTGCCGGTTCCCGTCGTTCATGATGTTGTAGGTCCACCACAGGTTGTAGATGCCGAAGGTGACCAGCGAGACGATGATGCGCGCCGGGTAGTTGTGCGGTCCTTTCACACGTGCCGGGTCCGGTTGGGGAACCGGCTGACCGAGGCGTGAGTAGATGGCCGACAGCTCGGCCTCGACCCCTCCCTCGGTGCTGTCGTGCTTGACGAGGCTCCCGTCGAGGCCGCAGTACACGATGTAGTAGACGACGAGGCCACCGATGTAGGTGAGCCAGTAGGCGGCGATGAGGATCACCAGCCACATGGCGGGGTCGCGCATCTGTGCTCCCACCCGACGCAGGTTCTCCAGGCCGACGCTGGCGCGCTCGAAGTTGGGACGCAGCTCCTCCTGGAGACCTCGCTCGCCTGCCACCTCCCAGGCGTAGGCGTTTGCCGCGTCCAGCACGTCCAGGCGACGGGCGTTGTGGTCCCGTATCCTCCGAACGAGCTGGTAGAACATGTACAGATAGAAGATCCCGAGGGTGAGAATTCCCCAACCCAGGGCAGACCAGAACTTGGCGATGTAGTCGGTGTCGTACCGCCGTTGGTAGGCGATGCGCAACCGTTCGAACGGCGGCGCAGCTGGGACTCCGAATCCAGTTGACTGCGGGGGCGCGGCTTGCGTACGCGAAGTAGCTGAGGTGTCCATCCCGCTCTCGCCGGACTGCAGGTCCCGCCTTTGCCAATCAGGGCCGGACGAACCAGCCGACGGATCGTCGCTCACGGCAACTCCTCCCCATAGGCGTCACTTCGAATGTACCAGCGCGAGCTACGCGCCAGCGCGATCGATGGCGTTTGCGGTCGTGCAATACCTGGGCCGCCCCGACGATCGGGTTGGCGGTCCGGACCCTGGACGACCGCGTCGAACCGCTGGCGGCTATGCGGGCTGCTGCGCCGCCTGGGCCAGCGCGTCCTCCCAGGCCCAGTTGGTCTCGAAGTGTGCGTTGGGCTCCTGCAGCATGTTGTACCACCACCAGAGCCCGTAGATTCCGAAGGTGACGATCAGCACGATGACGCGGGCGACGTAGTTCTGCTTGCCCTTGATCCGACCCGGGTCCGGCTGCGGAATGGGTCGGCCCAGCCGGGTGTAGATGGTCGCCAGCTCGGACTCCACCCCGCCCTCGGCGACGTCGTGCTTGACCAGGTCGCCATCGAGCAGGATGAAGGCGATGATCCCCGCGATGCCAGTGAACCAGATGAGCAGCAGCCAGATGAGTGGGTCCCGGAAGTCCGTGGTCATCTGGCGCATCACTTCTTCGTGGGCGGCGGCCCGCTCGAAGTTGGGACGCAGCTCGTCCTGAAGACCCTGCTCCCCCGCCAGCTGCCAGCCGTAGGATCTCGCCGCTTCGAGCAGCTCCAACCGACGGATGTTGTGCTCGCGCATGCGCCGCAGGAGCTGGTAGTAGACGTAGTAGCTGAAGATCCCCAACGTCAGGACCGTCCACCCCAGCGCCGTCCAGAAGTTGAAGATGTAGTCGGTGTCGTGCCGCCGTTGGTAGGCGATCCGCAGCTGGTCGATCGGCTGTGCGGTCGGAGGGCCCACTCCCCCGCTGGACGGGGTGAAGTCTCCCGAAGGCGGAGGGGAGCTGCTCACAATCGAGGAGCGTACATGCTGGCACGGAGCCGCGCGCGGAACCCCACGCAGCGAGTCACGAGGCGCCGGCCTCGACCGGGTAGCGGTCGAGCAGCGCGCGCACCGGGACGACGATCACACCCTCCTCCGGTCGGCCGACGGCGCTGGCGCCGCCTTCCAGGGCGCGCGCTCCGGTGAGGGCGGCGAGCATGGCGTCCACCTGGTGGACTGTGGCGGTCTCGCCCGCGGACACCCCGTTGTCGGCCAGGACCTGCGCTCGCCAGGCCCGCTTGCGACGAGTCGTCCGCAGTGTGCCCACCGCTGGTCGAGCTCCACGCAAGGTCACGGCCGAGGCGTGTGGAAAGACCTCCACGGATCGGCCGCGCACGGCCGAGGCATCGAGTCCGACCTCGAAGCCCGCCCGCGCCGCCGCCGCGAACAGCTCGAACCCGGCGCGCATCCAGTCGAAGAAGGCCTTGCCCTCTGCCCGCTCGGCGCAGGGACAGGGGAAGATCCGGATTCCACGGCGGTGGAGGACGCGCTCGGCGGCTCGAGAGGTGCCACTGGGAGCGAAGCAGGGCGGGGAGTCGATGGCGACCACCTCGGGACGCCAGGCCTCGATCAGCTCGTCGAGGCCGATCGGGTCCGAGAAGCGCACCGGCGTGTCGGCGACGGCGCGACCATCCAGGAGGACGGCGTCGTGGTGGTACTGACCGACGTCGACGCCCAGTGATCGCACCCGAGCAGGCTAGGGGCTCCGCCCAGCACCATGTGCTGGCGCCCCCCGCCGGTACCTACGAGCAGCCGCTGGTGGTCCCGCAGGTGGCGCACACGTAGCAGGAACCGGCCCGCTGCATGGCGTTCCCGCACTGGTAGCAGTAGGGAGCATCCTTGGCTTCGGGCCAGGCGGCGGCCCGTAGCCCCAGCTCCCTGACCCCCGAGGGAACCTCGACCATCCCGGTGCTCGGCGTCGAGTCCTCCTCGACGCCCGGCAGGGTGGGCTGGACCCGCTCGTTCGTGGTCTGGATCCCGAGCTCGACCCGCTCCTCCGCCGGCAGGTAGTCGACCGCCAGACGCCGGAAGATGTAATCGACCAGGCTGCTGGCGATACGCAGTTCGGAGTCGTCGGTCATGCCTGCGGGCTCGAAGCGCATGCTCGTGTACTTGCGCACGTAGGTGGCCAGCGGGACCCCATGCTGCAGACCGAGGCTGACGGCGATGGAGAAGGCGTCCATGATCCCGGCGAGGGTGGACCCCTGCTTGGACACCTTCATGAAGACCTCGCCCGGCCGCCCGTCCTCGTACTCGCCGACCGTCACGTAGCCCTCGCAATCGGCGACCCGGAAGGCGAAGGTGCTCGAGCGGCGCTTGCGCGGGAGCCGCTCCCGGATCGGCTGCTTGACGACGACGGTGGTCTGATGCTGCAGGGCGTGCTCCAGCTCCGTGACCTTGACGGCGAGCTCCTGGTCGTGGGCTTCGGCCGGCGAGATGGGGGTGGTGGCCCGCTTGGTGGTCGCCAGGGGCTGCGCCACCTTGCAGTTGTCGCGGTAGATGGCGATGGCCTTGATCCCGAGGTTCCAGGCGTCGATGTGGAGCTGCTCGACGTCCTCGACCGTCGCTTCCTCGGGCATGTTGACCGTCTTGCTCACAGAGCCGCTGATGAACGGTTGCACCGCGCCGAGCATCCGCACGTGGCCGGTGTAGTGAATGGCATTGTCGCCCATCGAGCAGGCGAACACCGGAAGATGCGACGGGTCGAGATCGGGCGCGCCGAGGATCGATTTGTGCTCGTCGACGTAGGCCACGATCGCCGCAACCTGCTGATCCGTGTAGCCGAGGCGCGCTAGCGCCCGGGGGACCGTCTGATTGACGATCGACATCGTGCCCCCACCCACGAGCTTCTTGGTCTTCACCAGGCTCAGGTCGGGCTCGACCCCGGTGGTATCGCAATCCATGAGCAGTCCGATGGTCCCGGTCGGGGCAAGGACACTGGCTTGTGAGTTGCGGACGCCGAACTCCTCGCCGAGGTCGACGGCTGAGTCCCACGCCGTCTGGGCGCCCGCCAGCAGCTCGGGCGGGACGAGCTCCTCGTCGATGCGGGCCACGTCGGCGCGGTGCATCCGCAGCACACCGAGCATGGCGTCCCTGTTGGTGTGGTAGCCGGCAAACGGCCCCATCCGGGCGGCCGTGCGGGCCGATGTCGCGTAGGAGTGCCCTGTCATGAGGGCGGTGATCGTCGCCGCCCACGCCCGTCCCTCGTCGGAGTCGTAGGGCAATCCCTGCGCCATCAGGAGAGCACCGAGGTTCGCATAGCCGATCCCGAGCTGGCGGAAGCGGCGGGAGTTCTCGGCGATCTTCTCGGTGGGATAGTCGGCGTTCCCGACGAGAATCTCCTGGGCGGTGAAGAGGACCTCCACGGCCGCCTTGAACCCGTCGACGTCGAACTCCCCGTTGTCGTCGAGGAACTCGAGCAGGTTGAGGCTGGCCAGGTTGCACGCCGAGTTGTCGAGATGCATGTACTCACTGCAGGGGTTGGAACCGTTGATCCGCCCGCTGTTCGGTGCGGTGTGCCAGCGGTTGATGGTGGTGTCGAACTGCATGCCGGGATCCGCGCACTCCCAAGCCGCCGTGGCGATCTGACGGAACAGCTCCCTGGCCTTCACCGTCCGGACGGGCTCCTCCGTCGTGACGGCCTGCAACTGCCAGTCCGCATCATCGAGGACGGCGTGCATGAACTCGTCGGTCACCCGCACCGAGTTGTTGGCGTTCTGGTACTGGAGCGAATGGCTGTCCAGGCCGTCGAGGTCCATGTCGAAGCCGGCATCACGCAGGGCCCGCGCCTTGCGCTCTTCGGTTGCCTTGCACCAGATGAAGTCCTCGATGTCAGGATGATCGGCGTTGAGAATGACCATCTTCGCCGCCCGGCGGGTCTTGCCCCCGCTCTTGATCGTCCCCGCCGAGGCGTCGGCGCCGCGCATGAAGCTCACCGGACCCGACGCCGTCCCGCCACCCTTCAAGCCTTCGAACGACGAGCGCAGGTTGGAGAGGTTGATCCCTGAGCCTGATCCGCCCTTGAAGATGGTCCCCTCCTCGACGTACCAGTTCAGGATGGAGTCCATCCGGTCTTCGACAGCGAGGATGAAGCAATTGTGGACGCGCAGGTTGCCGCTCAGATACTCCCCGCTCTCGGTCTGGATGTCATAGACATCCAGCTCACCGCGCGGCTCGATCTTGTCGATCTCCAGGAGCTTCGTAAGGCCTGCCGCACCGGGGAGTGCCGCCTCGCCGATCTCGCGGCTGCTCATCTCGTCGATCCCATAGGACTCGGTGCGGTGCCACTCCAGCATGTCGCCCCGCCTGAGCTCGCCAGCAGGCACGAACCGGCCGTAGTCCTCGTCGCTGCTGCGCCAGACGAGGTGATCTGGCGTCACATCGAGGAGCAAGCCTGCCTTGGTGTGGATTCGCAGGACGGGTTTGCGGCCGTTGTGCTTAACGGCGACGACCTGGGTCAGTCCCTCCGCGTCGTAGACCTTCGTGCCGATGGCTTCGGACTCGACGATACGGCCGATCGGTACCAGGCCATCAGGAGTGCTGACGAGGGAGTCGTACGGTTGGCACGCGCTCGCCTGTGCGGGCACCCCCTTCACGCCGATGTTGAACCAGACCGGGGAGTTGAAGGCGGCCTTCTGGTGCACGACGAGATGCTTGAGCTCGTCCCGGAACGCCTCCGCCTCGGTCCGATCGAGGAAGTACCCGTCCTTGGCACCCCACCTGGTGATGGTGTCCACGACCCGGTCCGCCACTTGGCGCAGGGACCACTCCCGCTCGGCGGTGCCCAGAGTCCCCCGAAAGTACTTCTGGGCCAGGATGTTCGTCGCGTTCACGCTCCACGACGACGGCACCTCGACCCCGGCCTGCTCGAAGGCGACCGACCCGTCCTGGAAGTTGGTGATGCGGGCGTCACGGCGCTCCCACGCCAGCTCGTCGTACGGGTGCACCCCCTCGGTGGTGAAGTGGCGACGGATGCCGATGCCCAAGCGCTGGGGAGCGATGGCCATGGGAAGAGCCTCCTTGGAGGGATGCGGTCTGGCCGGGTGCCCACCGGGCCCCCCTCAGCCACCCCCAGGTCAGAAGCCCTCCCTGACCACAACGGGTTGTGGCTACCAGTGTCCGGCAGCACAATATCTAGGGTCTAATTACAGCACCGTAACTTCACGGCTGTCAAGAGACATTGCCACAGCGGACGCCTGCCGGGGGCGACCGACCGCCCGGGGCGAGCTCGCCGCTCCGACCCGCTAGAACGTCGTGGCGTGGACGTCGTGATCCGGACGATCGAGCCGGCCGAGGCCGAGGCCTGCTCTCGTGCTGCCAGCCTCGCCTTCAGCCAGCCCTTCGACAAGGAGCGTTTCGAGGCCGCCCGCGACACCATCGAGTCGGACCGGACCCTGGCCGCCTGGGAGGGCGCGACCGTCGTGGCCACGGCGGGAGCGTCCACCTTCCGTCTCTCGGTGCCGGGGGGCCACCTTGGCGCGGCGGGAGTGCGCGGCGTCGGGGTCGTGCCCACCCATCGGCGCCGAGGCCTCCTGACCGGGCTCATGCGCCGGCAGCTGGACGACGTCCGCAGCCGAGGAGAGCCGCTGGCCTGCCTCTGGGCGTCCGAGAGCCGCATCTACCGCCGCTTCGGCTACGGCCTGGCCGTCCTCGGTCTCAGTTGGGAGGCCGCCCGGGCAGCGACCGACTTCGTCCCCGGGATCCCCGTGGACCGGCCCGTCCGTCTCGTCGAGGCCGACGAGATCCGGCCCGCGATGAGCTCTGTCCACGAGCGCCTGTGGCGGGTGAGGCCGGGCATGGTCCATCGCACACCCGCCTGGATCAGCTACCGGCTGCGGCGCCGCGGGGAGCTTCGCCACGCCGTCGTCGACGGCCCCTCGGGCGCCGAGGCCTACGCCTCGTACCGGGTGACCCCCGCCTGGGGTGTGGGCGGCCCCGAGCACGAGCTCGTGGCGACCGAGGTCCTGGCCGTCACTCCCGAGGCCGAGGGCACCGTCTGGCGGTTCCTCCTCGACACCGACCTGGTTCGCACGGTCAGGGCGGGCCAGCGCCCCGTGGACGAGCCTCTGGCCTGGATGCTGGCCGACACCCAGGTCCTGCAGCGCCGGGTCACCGACGCCCTCTGGGTGCGCCTGGTGGACCTCGAGGCGGCGCTGTCGGGGCGCCGCTACGCGACCGACGTGCGGGTCGTGCTGGAGGTCTCGGACGCCTTCTGCCCGTGGAACGAGGGCCGCTGGTTGCTGGAGGGCGGCCCCGACGGCGCCCGGGTCGCCCGGACCACGGCGCCGGCCGACCTGAGCCTCGACACCGCCGACCTGGCCGCCACCTTTCTCGGCGGCGTCGGCCTCGGGCTGCTCGTCCGCGCCGGCCGCGTTGTCGAACGGGTCACCGGCGCAGCCGCCCGCGCCCATGCCGCCCTGGCGTGGGACCCCCAACCCTGGGCGGTGACCTTCTTTTAAGATCCGCTTCCGGCGTCTGCAGCCGGTCGGCGCCCTCAACGGGAGGTGATCATGATCGCTGCCTTCTCTCTGACCCCGCTCGGCGTCGGCGAGTCGGTGGGCGAGCTGGTGGCCGAGGCGGTGAAGATCGTGCGCGACAGCGGGCTCCCTTCGGAGACCAATGCCATGTTCACCAACGTCGAAGGCGAATGGGACGAGGTCATGTCGGTGATCAAGGCCTGCGTGGACCGCGTGTCGGCGCTGGCGCCCAGGGTCAGCCTGGTCGTGAAGATCGACTTCCGTCCCGGCCACGACGACGCCATGACGACGAAGATGCAGTCGGTGCTCCGGCACCTCGGGTGACGCCATGGCGGTCGTGGTCGCCATCGACGCCGGCACCACGGGGGTGCGGGCGCTGGCCGTCGACGAGGACGGATCTCCGCTCCTGTCGTCCTACCGGGAGCTGACCCAGCACTTTCCCCGACCCGGTTGGGTCGAGCACGACCCCGACGAGATCTGGCAGGCGGTGCAGTTCGTCCTGGGCGCCGTCGGCACTCAGCTGGCCGAGCGCGACGAGCCCGTCGCCGCCGTCGGGATGACCAACCAGCGTGAGACCGCCGTGGCGTGGGATCGCACCAGCGGTCGGCCCCTGCACCGGGCGCTGGTCTGGCAGGACCGGCGCACCGCCGGTCGCTGCGACGACCTCAGGGACGCCGGCTACCTGCCGCTGGTGCGCGAACGTACCGGTCTGGTGCTCGACCCCTACTTCTCCGCCACCAAGTTCGAGTGGCTGCTCACCGAGGGCGGTGTCGAACGGAGTCCCGGCCTGGCCCTCGGAACGGTGGACTCCTGGGTCCTGTGGAACCTGACCGGAGGCGCGCGTGGCGGTGTCCACAGCACTGACCCCTCCAACGCCAGCCGCACACTTCTCTATGACATCGTCGGCCGGCGCTGGTCGGAGGAGCTGTGCGAGCTGTTCGACATCCCCCTTTCCGCGCTCGCCGAGGTCGGCCCGTCAGCGGGCCGGTTCGGGCGGGTCGCCCCCGGCGCCGTCACCGGCCTCGAGCCGGGCCTGCCGGTCAGCGGGATCGCCGGTGACCAGGCCGCGGCGCTGTTCGGCCAGGCATGTGTGGACACCGGGATGGCCAAGAACACCTACGGCACCGGGAGCTTCGTGCTCATGAACGTCGGCGCCGAGCCCCCGCCACCTGCCGAGGGCCTGCTCACCAGCGTGGCGTGGGAGCTCGGCCCCGGCCTCGGCCGGCCCGGTGCCCAGGTGGCCTACGCCCTCGAGGGCGCCATCTTCGCCACCGGATCGGCGATCCAGTGGCTGCGCGACGGCCTGGGCCTCATCGCCGAGGCGGCCGAGACGGGCCCGCTGGCAGCCAGCGTCGAGAGCAGCGAGGGGGTGTTCGTGGTGCCCGCCTTCACGGGTCTCGGCAGCCCCTGGTGGGACCCCTACGCCCGCGGCACCGTCGTCGGCCTCACTCGCGGCGTCGGGCGGGCCCACCTGGCCCGCGCCGTCGTCGAGGCCATGGCCTTCCAGACCCGCGACGTCGTCCAGGCCATGACCGCGTCCTCGGGACACGACGTGCCCAGCCTTCGCGTCGACGGCGGGGCGTCGGTGATGGATCTGCTCCTCCAGATCCAGGCCGACCAGCTCCAGGTCCCTGTCACCCGACCGCGAGTGGTCGAGACCACCGCGGTGGGAGCCGGTCTCCTGGCCGGGCTGGCCGAGGGCGTGTGGAGCTCGATGGAGGAAGTGGCCAGGCTCTGGACGCCGGACGCGGAGATGGCGCCTCGGGCCACGAGAGCCGGTGCCGACGCCCATCACCAGGGGTGGCGTCGGGCCGTCGAGCGGGCCCGAGCCTGGGCGCCCTCCTGAACGAGGTCGAGGCACGACTAGGTGCGCCGTCGACGGCGGTCACGCCCGTTGCGGTCGGAGCCGAGCTCAGCAGATGCTCGGATGTGCCTGCTGCGACACCCGCGTGACCAGCTCGGCCCACCGATGGTCGGCGATGCTCGCCAGCACGGCCAGCTGGGCACGCTCGCGTGACCGGAACGGCCGACCCCGCCGCCCGAGCACCAGGGCCAGGTCGGCACGGCCCAGTGAGGCCCAGGCCACGTCGTCGGGGCCGCACTCACCGGCGGCCACCCGCACCGACGAGCGGCTCCCGGCCACGAAGGCGCCCAGCCAGGCGCCGGGCGGCGTGACGCCGACGCTGGCCAGCGGCACGGGACCGTCGAGATCGATCACCGCAGCCCAGTCGGAATCGAACACCCGCTGGCTGTGCTGGGCCAGGTCGTCGAGGAGACCGTCGATGGCCGTCTGCTCGACGAGCGCCGCTGCGGTGCCGAGCGCCTCCAGACCGGCGTCCGGGGCGCCGCGCCGCGACGGCCGGACGTCCTCGATGTCGACCCCGTCGACCTCCCCCACCTCGGACAGCATCAGCGACACCCTCTCGGCATCGGGCAGGTCCACGAGGATCTCGTCCACGGCGCGCCCGCCGCCGCGCTCGAGGATCTCGACGCCCACCAGGTCTCCTCCGACGGCGCCGATGCGGCTGGCCACGGCGCCGAGCGCGCCGGGGCGGTCCGGCACCCAAACCCTCACCAGATAGGTCGGCATGACAGCGCAGCCTACGTAGTCAACGTTGCCGATGCGTTTCGAAATCGAGAAGCTGACGTTATGGGCCGACCTTGCCGGCTGTGCGGCCGACCGGTCCGCCCCGCCATCACCCGGCGGCGGCGACGGGCTCTGGCGGCGGAGCGGAGCGCACCCGGCTCTCCTCGGCGACGCCCACCACCGTCTTGCGGGCCGCGTACTTGTCCACGTACTCCTGGCCGGACTGCTGACGCAGCTCGAACATGATCTCGTCGGTGATCTGGCGGAGCACCCTCGGGTCGTCCGCCCTCTCCTGGTACCGCTCGAAGCTCATGGGCGCCGAGAACCGGATGGTGACGGGCATGAACACCCGGGGTCGCACCTGGCCGATGGGCTGGAGCTCGCGGGTACCGACCATGCCGACGGCGAGCACCGGTGTCTGGCAGCTGAGGGCCAGCCGGGCCACGCCTGTGTGGCCCTTGTGCAGACGCCCGTCGGGGGAGCGCGTGCCCTCTGGATAGATGCCGAACAGCTCGCCGCGGCCGAGCACCTCGCTGGCGGCGTCCAGGGCACCCTGAGCCGCCGAGCCCCCTTCTCGCTTGACCGGGATCTGCCCCAGCGCCCGGAACAGCCAGGCCGACTTCGGGTCGTCGAAGTACTCCGCCTTGGCCACGAACGTGACCCGACGCCCCAGGACGAGGGGCAGGAAGATCGAGTCGGAGAACGACAGGTGGTTGCTGGCCAGGATGGCGGGGCCGGACCGCGGGACGTGCTCCAGGCCTTCCACCCTGACCCGGTAGAAGAAGCGGAGCATCGGGGTCAGGACCGCCTTCAAGACCCAATACAGCATCATGGCTCCAATCTTGTCGTCACTGTCGTCCGCCGTCGACGCGCCCGTCCGGGCGAGCACACGACCGGACCCCCGCAGCTCCCACTTCCTTGACCGGATGGTCAAGGGTGCCTATGGTCCGCCCGATGGACCGTCGTCTCACCCAGCGTGGTCGGGAGCGGCGACGTCAGCTCGTGGAGTACGCCGCCCGCCGCTTTGCCGAGAACGGCTACCACCCTACCTCGGTGGCGGAGATCGTCTCCGGGCTGGGCGTGGGCAAAGGGGTCTTCTACTGGTACTTCTCCTCGAAAGAGGAGCTCTTCGGCGAGATCCTCCGGGAGGCCCAGCAGGAGCTGCGCCGGTGCCAGCAGCAGGCCATCGCCGACGAGCCGGATCCGCTGGGTCGCATCGAGCGCGGGATCCGGGCGTCCATGCGGTGGCTGGGAGACCATCGTCACCTGTTCACCCTGTTCCAGTTCGCGGCGACCGAGGAACGTTTCTCGGCCATGCTGCGCCGGGGCGAGGAGGTCGCCGTCGCCGACGCGGTCCGACATGTGAAGGAGGGCATCGGGGCGGGGCGGATACGTGACACCGACCCGACCGTGCTCACCCACGCCGTGCTCGGCGTCACCAACCATCTGGCCCGGGTGATGATCTTCGAGCACGGCGTCGCCCCCGACCAGGTCGCCGACGCCGCCGTCGCCTTCTGCCTCGACGGACTGTGCGGACCCCCCGAGCCGGCTCCTGCCGGCGAGCGCTGGTAGCGGGTGGGCTACAGCTTGGTCAGCGACCGGCGCAGGCTGCGCACGGCCTGACCGATCCGCTTCTCGTTCTCGATGAGGGCGAAGCGGACGTGGGCGTCACCGCCCGGCCCGAACCCCACACCGGGCGAGGTGGCCACCTTGGCCTCCGACACGAGGAACTTGGAGAACTCCAGCGAGCCCATCTCGCGGTACGGCTGAGGGATCGGCGCCCACACGAACATCGTTCCCTTCGGCTTGGCCACGTCCCAGCCCATGCGGGACAGTCCTTCGCAGAGCGCGTCGCGCCGTCCCAGGTAGATCTCGTTGACGACCTTGGGATAGGAGGAGGCCTCGTTCATGGCCACGATGGCAGCGATCTGGATGGGCTGGAAGGTCCCGTAGTCCAGGTAGCTCTTCAGCTTGGTCAGCGCCGCCACGATGGTCGGGTTGCCGACCATGAACGCCACTCTCCAGCCCGCCATCGAGAAGGACTTGGTCAGGGTGTACAGCTCGACGGACACCTCCTTGGCTCCCGGCACCTGGAGGATCGACGGCGGGACGCAGCCGTCGTAGTACGTGTCGGAGTAGGCGAAGTCGTGGACCAGGACGACCTCGTGCTCGCGGGCGAAGTCGACGACGCGCTGCATCCAGCGGAGGTCCACGCACGCCGTCGTCGGGTTGTGTGGGAAGGACAGCACGATGACCCGGGGCTTGGGCCACGTCGACTCCCAGACTTCCATGACGTTCTCGAAGAAGTCCTCCTCCGGGCCCATGCGGACCTGGCGGACGTCGGCCCCGGTGAACAGCGGTGCATAGATGTGGATGGGGTACGACGGCGACGGCACCAGGGCGGTGTCACCCGGACCGATGAGGACCCACATCAGGTGGGACAGCCCCTCCTTGGCGCCGATGGTGGTGACGACCTCCGTCTCGGGGTCGACCTCCACGCCGAAGCGGCGGAGGTAGAGGTTGGAGATGGCCAGACGAAGCTTGGGGATGCCGCGGCTCGCCGAGTATCGGTGGTTCCGGGGGTTGTGCACCGCCTCCGCCAGCTTCTCGACGGCGACATCGGGCGAGGGAATGTCTGGGTTGCCGAACCCGAGATCGATGACGTCGTCTCCTGCGTGGCGGGCATCCCTCTTCAAGCTGTCGATCTGGCTGAAGACGTACGGTGGCAGGCCGTTGATCCGGCGGAACTCCATACGAAGAAGCTATCGCTCCCTCGCCGGCGACGACTGGGATTGTCAGTAGCGAAGCAGGGCGCCGATCCGGCCCATCACGTCGAGGTCGGCGCTGTCCACGCAGGTGACGACCTCACAGGAGCGCAGCACGGCGTCGGCGACCGCCTCCTCGACCACATCGTCCAGCAGGTCCATCCGCGACGAGCAGACGGGACAGTTGCGGCCCCGCTCGGTCAGGGCCGCACAGCGCGGGCACCGCCAGCCAGCGGTCTCGAAACCGGCGGAGACGACCAGGGTCTGCACCCTGCGCTCCAGGAGCGCGCCGAGCACTCCCCCGAGGCCGGCCACGGCCGTCCCGGTGCCGAGGCGATCCCGGAGGGAGGCGACGAGGGCCGATTCCCGCTCGCGCTCGACCTCCTCCTCGATCCGGAGGACCGCCTGGCGCACCTCCTCGTCGCCGGCCGTCGTCGGTATCGACAGGCGGGCCACGATCCGGTCCCGCAGATAGGAGTGCAGCTCCCGCTCGAGCTCGGCGAGGACCTCGTCCGGGCCGCTCAGGACTAGGTGGTCGAACCCGGTCCTCTTGAGGACGGAGAAGGCCAGCTGCCCAGCCCGGCGGAGGTGGTGCTGGGCCGCCACCGCCTGGTGCCCGTGCACGTGGTCTTTGTCCCATTCGCCCCGGTCGTCCTCGTGGCGGGGGAGCTCGTCGAACAGCGCCGCCTCGTGGGCGACCTCGCCCATCTCGATGACCAGCACCCGGGCCCGTTGCCGGTCGGCCAGGAGGACCCCGAACCGATCGTGCTCCTGGCTCAGGCGCTCGAGCTGGGCCACCTGGGGGCTGCGGTTCACCACCAGCTGGTCGCACACCGGCATCGGCAGCTCGACGGCCTGCCACAAGCCCGCCGCCTCGCACGAGAACAGCGCCAGGCCCCGGACCCGCGAGCGGTCCAGGCCCCGGCGGACGTGGGCCGCGATCCGCTCCAGGTCCCTGGCCGCCGGCCGCCCCCCGTTCGACGAGCTGAGGGCGTCGCGGACCATGCGGTCGAGCTGGCGCTCGTACTCCTGCGGTCGGGGGCGCCGACGGCCGTCCACGTCGAGGTAGAGCGAGACGACGGGCGCATCGGGGCTCTGGAAGGCCGCCAGGATGCGAATGGTGTCCTTGGTGAGAGCGACCACTAGACCTCCCGGTTCGGCTGCCGAGATGCTACGTCGGGAGGCCGGAGATCGCCTCGTGAGCGCTCGCCGAGCCGGCAAGGCGGGCGCGTGCCTACGACACGTCGATCCGCTGCACGTGGTGGGAGTCCGGTCGGTGGCTCCGGCGGCCGCCCTCGGCCATACCGCCGAGCCCGCCCGCCGCTGAAGGTGGGTCCTTCACGAGCTCCTCGGCGACGTCGAGCGCAGCGCGCGCCGCCGCGATCATCTCCAGCGCCGCGGCCTGCAGGTGCTCGAACACGTCGCGGGCTCGATCCTCGTTCACAGCGCCTCCTCTCGCACCTCGACGTCCTGGCGTCCCGAGGATTCGTCCGACCTGGCTGGCCCGTTCGACCCCTCCGCCGTCGGCTCGAAGCCGATCTCCAGCCAGCCGTCCTCCATCGTCGCCCCCGTGACCTCCCTCCGTCGCAGTGAGTCGGGCAACACCACGGCACGTCGGTGCGAACCGACCCGCACGAGGAGCTCGCCGTCGCGGCGGCGGAGCTCGACCGCATGGCGATCGGCGAAAGGAAGCGACAGGCCGAGCACGTGCGACGATCCCCGACGCTCGATGCGCATCGTCCGGCCGCGATGGAGAACGGCCGCCGGGTCGAGGTCGCCGTGCAGGACCTCGGCGAAGGCCCGCAGCCGATCCAGCCCCACGAGCTCCTCCGCCGCCAGCTCGGCGCGCAGCACCGGCAGCGGGGCGAACCCGGCGTCGATGGCGGCCAGATGCTCGGCGTGTGCCTCCTTCCAGGCCGTGAACCAGGGATCGGATACCGCCTCGGGCAACAGGCGGTTGGCCACCACGGCGTCGACCTGATAGCCGAACAGCGCGAGGTACGTCGCCGTGCGCCGGGCTTCGGCGATGACCATCCGCTCGGGGTTGACGACCAGCCGCACGCTCGTCACGTTGGTGTCGGTCAGCAAGCTGCGGACGCCCTCGAGACGGTCGTAGAAGCGACGGACCGCGTCGAAGACCTCGTCGCCGGCGACCGGCAACGACGTCACCCGGCGCATGAACGGGCGCACCACCCGGGTCAGGGTTCGCTCGACGGGGAAGACCCGCGTCATGTACCACTCGAGCACGTCGGGAAGCGAAAGGAGCCGGATCGTCTCCGCCGTCGGCCCGCAGTCGACCACGATGACGTCCCATCGCCCCGAGCTTGCGTGATCCTTGATGTCGGCCAGGGCGAAGATCTCCTCGAGCCCGGGCACGATCGACAGCTCCTCGGCCTCCAAGGAGTCCATCCCCGCCCAGTTGAGCACGGCCATCAGCCACTCCTGGACGTCACCCCACACCTCGGCGAGCCGGTCGGTGGCCTCGAGCTGCTGGCCGGCGAGGTTGCCGGTGATCGGCGTGGGCCGAGGTCCGAGGGGCCGCTCGAAGGAGTCGGACAGCGAGTGAGCGGGATCGGTCGACAGCACCAGCGTCCGATCCCCGGCATCGGCGCACCGCAGCGCGGTCGCCGCCGCCACGCTGGTCTTGCCCACGCCGCCCTTGCCCGTGAAGAGCAGGACCCTCCCCGAAGGCGACGTCACTAGTTGGACTCGACCCTGGCCTTGAGGTGCTTGAGCGCCGTGTGCATGATGCGCCCCTCGGCCCTGCGCTTGACGAAGCCCGGGATGGGCACCCTGAGCTCGACGACGAGGCGGTAGACGACCTCGGTGTCACCATCTCCTGTCGGCTCGAACACGTACGCCCCGTCCAGCCGGGACGTGAGGTCGCCCTGAGTCTGCACCCACGTCAGCTCGTGCGGCGCCGCCGTGTAGTCGTAGGTGAGGGTGTAGCTCGTGCTCCGGCCGAACGCCGCCGCTCGAAAAGCGACTGAAGTGGGGCGGCCGTCGGCCTCGCGCTCGACGACCTCGACCTGCTTGATGTCGGCGGCCCACTCGACGTAGTGCTCGAAGTCGGTGACCACCTCGTAGCAGCGCTCGGGTGGCGCCCGCATGATCATCCGCTCGGTGGCCAGCTCAGCCACGGTCACTCCCTCCCCCTGGGCTGTTCGCCGGGCACGACCGCGATCGCCGCCTGCTGTCGAGCGTGGGGGGCCGGAGCCGCTGATCGCCGGTCGAGGCGTTGCACGAGTACGGCAGCGTAGCAATCCCTCCGGAGATCGCCGACACGACCACCTTGGGCGCGGCGTGAACGGCGATCATCGGACGAGCTTTGCCAGCGCGACGTCGAGCCGGGCGGCGAGGGCGTCGTAGTCGAAGCTCGACTCGGCACGAGCCCGCGCCGCTCGGCCCAGCCTGCGACGGAGTCCCTCGTCGTCGAGCAGCCGCGCCAGCGATGCCGTCACCTCGCCGACGTCGCCGGGACGTCGGACGACAAGACCCGTGTCGCCGTCGACCACCGCCTCGGCCGCGCCGCCGCTGTCCCCCGCCACCTGCGGTACGGCGCAGGCCGCGGCCTCCAGGAACACGATCCCGAATCCCTCCTGCTCAAGCCCGGCCCAACGGTCCCGGCAGAGCATGGCGAACACGTCGGCGCATCCGTAGAGACGCGGGAGCATCTCGTCGGGCACCCGGCCCAGCAGTCGAACCGGGGCGGCGGTCCCGGCGATTCGCCGCT
>JBPYEZ010000176.1:0-2123 GCA_051984395.1 Acidimicrobiales bacterium
CCTCCTCGGGGTGTGCGGCGGCTACCAGATGCTCGGTCTGGAGATCGTCGACGACGTCGAGTCGGGCCGCGGCCGGGTGCAAGGGCTCGGCTGGCTGGACACCTCGACCACCTTCGACGCGGACAAGGTGACGCGCCAGCGGCGGGGGCGGGCGTGGGGCCAGCGGATATCCGGCTACGAGATCCACCACGGGCGGCCCCGGGCGGGCAGCCGCGATCGTCCCTGGATCGAGCTCGACGACGTGTACGGATCGGGGCCGGAGGGTGCGGCCAGGGGCGACGGGAGCGTGCTCGGCACGAACCTGCACGGACTGCTGGAGGAGGACGGGTTTCGGGCCGAGCTCCTCGCCGCCGTGGCCAGGCGACGGGGACGACGCTTCGTCGCTGCCGGCGTGTCCTTTGCCGGCGCCCGCCAGGCCCAGCTCGACCGTCTCGCCGACCTGGTGGAGAGCCACGTCGACATGGCCGCCGTCGAGGCCCTCATCAGGGGCGGTGGCCGGTGATCCTCGTCCTCACCAACGCCGATACCGAGATCCTGGCCCTGCGCGCCGTGACCGAAGGCCTGCCCGCCGGGTTCCCGGCCGTCCGGGCCGCCAACCCCGCCGGCCTCACCCGGGCGCCTGCGCTCGACGGCGTGGAGGTGGTGTTGGTCCGGCTGCTGGGCGGACGTCGGGCCTGGGAGACGCAGTTCGACGAGCTCGCCCGATGGTGCGGGGCGAGCCGCGTCCCGCTCCTCGCCTTCGGCGGCGAGGCGACCCCCGACCCGGAGCTGGCGGCGGCGACTACCGTGTCCGCCGGGCTGGCCGCCCAGGCCTTCGACTATTTGGTCCAAGGCGGGCTGGTCAACGTCGAGCAGCTGCTCCGGTTCGTGGCCGATACCGTCCTCGGGCACGCCTTCGGCTTCGAGCCCCCGGTCGAGGTGCCGTCGTACGGGGTGCTCGGTCGCCCCGCGCAAAACGCCGCCCGGCCGACCGTCGGCGTGGTCTTCTACCGCGCCCACCTGTTGTCGGGGAACACACAGTTCGTCACCGACCTGTGCGCCGCCATCGAGGCAAGAGGCGCCAACGCGTTGCCCGTCTACTGCTACTCGTTGCGGCCGGACGGTGCCGGGGGGACCGTGCCTGCGCTCGAGCTGCTGGGCGAGAACGGCGTGGACGCAGTGGTCACCACGGTGCTGGCCGCAGGCTCGGCGCGCGACGACGGTGACGGCTGGGACGCGACCACCCTCGCCGCCCTCGACGTTCCCGTACTCCAGGCGGTCGCGGCCACGTCGTCCAGCGAGACCTGGGTCGAGAGCTCCGGCGGGCTGACGCCGCTCGACGTGGCCATGGCCGTCGCCGTGCCCGAACTCGACGGGAGGATCGTCGGTCCGGCCTTCTCCTTCAAGGAGACCGTCGACGACGGCGACGACCTGGGGTCGCCGGTCACCGCCTACCGCGCCATGGCCGACCGGGTCGAGCGGGTGGCCGGAACGGCCGTCCGGCTGGCATCCCTGCGGCGCACGCCGCCGCCCGAGCGTCGCGTCGGCCTCGTGCTCTCGGCCTACCCGACCAAGCGGAGCCGCCTCGGCAACGCCGTGGGGCTCGACACACCGGCGTCGGTCATCGAGCTGCTGCAGGCGCTGGCGGGCGCCGGCTACCGGGTCGACCGCATCCCGCCCGACGGCGATGCGCTCATGGCCGAGCTCGCCGACGTCGTGCCCTATGGGGGCGACGGGCCCGCCCCGGTCGTTCCCGGCGGTGGTGCCGGGGGGTGGAGCGTTGGCGAGTACGAACACCATTTCGCCCAGCTGCCGGCACAGGCCAAGGTCGAGCTCACCGAGGCGTGGGGGCCACCCCCGGGGGAGTTCTTCGTCGATGGGGACCGGCTCGCCTTCGCCGGGCTCGACCTCGGGGGGGTGCTCGTCACCGTGCAGCCGCCGCGCGGCTTCGGCGAGAACCCCGTCGCCGTCTACCACTCGCCCGACCTCGCCCCGACCCACCACTACCTCGCCTTCTACCGATGGCTGGAGGCCGGGTGGGGAGCGGACGCCATCGTGCACGTGGGCAAGCACGGGACGCTCGAGTGGCTGCCCGGCAAGAGCGTCGGCCTGTCCGCCAGCTGTTGGCCCGATGCGGTCCTCGG